>JAJQDF010000054.1 GCA_021202325.1 Clostridiales bacterium
ATAATGAGCTTGTCGCAAAAAATAAAAAATAAGAAAATTGAATATGTAATAGACAGCCTTCAAACATCGTATGTTATACCAAAACGGTGGGCGGAGGTGTGCTATGAAAAACAAAAAAGCAGGCAGATGGCAGGCGATATTACTTATCGTCTGTATCTGCTTTTTTATTGGAGTGCTTGTTGGTGCACTGTCAGCAGGGGAGCTTAAAAATGAGCAGGCAGAAGCCTTAAAAAGCTATGCTTATTTTTTAGACAGAAACGACATAGGATTTGGAAAGCTGTTTGTCAAGCACGGAAAATATATAGCCGGGATATGGCTGGCAGGATTTTTATATTCCGGTGCGGTCATTATACTTATTATTGTTTTCACCATAGGCATATTTTACGGCTTTTCAGCATCATTTGCCGCCGCCCAAAGAGGCATAGGATATGTAGCATTAAACCTTCTGCCTCAAAATTGTCTGCTCATACCGCTGTATATATTTGCCTCGGTATGGTCACTTGGCTTTGTGCTTAACCGGTTCAGCAACAACGGCCCGAAGAGCAGAATAAGACGGGAAAGAAATAAGCGGTTGTCAGAGCATTTGGTAATACTTATATGCTGTATGGCATTTAATGGAGCGGCCTGCCTTTCGGAAATATACATAACGGGGAGCATATTGGGGCTTATAAATTGAGAAATTGGTGCCTATGTGGCGGATAAAACCCAAAATTAGACCGATTTTTAATTAAAAATGGTAAAATATATCGACTTTTTGGAGAAAAAGGATTATAATACTATGAAAGTGTTTTCAATAGTTCTGCTGGAGCCATGTGCACATGGCTCTGAGCATGACTATTAGAAAACCTAACCGTATGAGTCACGTAGCCGTTTTTCATAGAAAAATGAGCGGAGGTGCTGAATGTCCAGTGGACATTCGCTTAGCACCGACCGGAGCGGCAGCGTAGACCGAATGCGGTCGATTGCGAGGCGCTGAACATCCGGTGGATGTTCGTTTAGCGCCGACCGGAGCGGTGCTGCATGCCAGTGGCATGCGTTTAGCACGGACCGAAGCGGCAGCGTAGAAGCGGAGATGCGCAGAACGTAGCAATCGACTTTCATGTATGGTGGGTGAATATATATGCTAGTGCCATGTTCAATTGGCAAAGAACATGGGCATTAGAGGGCTTTTGTTTATTGGTTGTGTGTCTGCTTTGCAGACAAGCTAGTTTATTTATGGGGCTAATTTTTAGGGGTGCGGTATTATGGAAGGGCATACGGAAGAATATATTAAAGGATTTTTACAGTATTTAACAGATGCGAAAGGGGCTTCGGAAAATACCAAGGCTTCTTATATTCATGATTTGAATTTGTTTAATAAATTCCTTGTTGAAAAAGGAATTTCAGATGCTGCGGTAATAAGAAAGGACGATGTTAAGGAATACATAGGCGAGCTCCAGGCTCAGGGCAGGGCACCGGCAACGGTTTTGAGAAATGCTGCATCATTGAGAGCGTTCTTTTCATATTTGAACAAGGCACATGTGATGGACGGAAATCCTGCAGAAGGTTTGGAAATGCCGAAGGTTGAGAAGAAAATTCCGCAGATACTTTCTGTCAAAGAAGTTGAGCTTTTACTGGAGTAGCCGGATATAAACGATAAGAAGGGCATAAGGGACAAGGCCATGCTAGAGGTTCTCTATGCCACCGGAATGAGAGTTACTGAACTTATATCGCTCAGTGTTTCTGATGTAAATTTGAAAATGAAGTATCTTATCTGCCGCTCCGGCGGAAAAACCAGGATAATTCCTTTAGGCTCAAAAGCTATCAATGCTCTCGATATGTATATGAAAAAGGTCAGACAGACTATGATAAAGAGTGAGGACGAGGAAACTCTTTTTGTAAACTGCTTCGGCAGGCCCATGACAAGGCAGGGCTTTTGGAAAATAATAAAGGTCTATGCATCAAAGGCGGGAATAAAAACGGATATTACTCCTCATATATTGAGACATTCCTTTGCCGCCCACCTGATTGAAAACGGTGCGGATTTAGAGGCTGTTCAGGAAATGATGGGGCACTCGGATATATCGACAACGCAAATGTACGCAAAGATTAATAAAAATAAGCTTAAGGAAGTATACAATAAGGCACATCCGAGAGCGTAAAATGAGAGTATTAGACACAAACAAAGCGGAGATCATTACGATTTCCGCTTTACTTGTCTTAATGTTTAATTCCGAAAAAATCAGCTGAGCTTTAATCTGTGGAATGATTTTTTGCCCTTCTGGAGAGTGATTACGCCGTTGTCAAATAGATCTTCGGTTATTTTGAGGTCTATGGCTTCAACCTTGGCATCGTTGAGCTTTACACCGCCCTGCTGAACAGCACGTCTTGCCTCTGAACGAGAAGGTGTAAGCTTTGTGAGAACAAGGGCGCTTAGAATATCCATGTTTTCAAGGTCGGCAGATGAAACCTCTGTTGTGGGGATTGAGCCGCCTTCGCCTGCTCCCATGAAAAGAGCCTTTGCGGCTGTTTCAGCTTTTTTGGCTTCCTCTTCGCCGTGGACGATCTTTGTAATTTCGAAGGCGAGAACCTCTTTGGCCTTGTTGATTTCGCTGCCTTCAAGGGCGCCAAGTCTTCTAACTTCGTCCATGGGCAGGAATGTGAGAAGTCTAAGGCATTTTTCAACATCCTTGTCGCCGACGTTTCTCCAGTACTGGTAGAACTCGTAGGGTGATGTTTTATTGGGATCGAGCCAAACTGCGCCTTTTTCGGTTTTGCCCATCTTTTTGCCTTCACTGTTTGTGAGAAGCTGGAATGTCATGCCGTAGGCAGGTTTGTTTTCTTTTCTTCTGATAAGGTCTACGCCGCCGAGAATGTTGGACCACTGGTCGTTTCCGCCAAGCTGCATAATACAGCCGTAACGTTTGTTGAGCTCAAGGAAGTCGTAGCTCTGCATAATCATGTAGTTGAACTCAAGGAACGAAAGTCCCTTTTCCATTCTTGTTTTATAGCACTCGGCAGTAAGCATCTTGTTAACGGAGAAAGCCGTTCCTATTTCTCTCAAAAATTCAATGTAGTTAAGATTTCTGAGCCAATCGGCGTTGTTTACGATAAGTGCTTTGTCATCGCTAAAATCGATAAAGTGGGAAAGCTGCTGCTTAAAACAGTCAGCATTGTGGTCTATCTCCTCAACGGGCATCATTCTTCTCATATCGGTCTTGCCTGTGGGATCGCCTACCATAGCTGTTCCGGCACCCATAAGGCAGATGGGACGATGTCCGCATTTCTGCATATGGCTCATTGCCATAACTGTGAGGAAATGTCCTACATGCAGGCTGTCGGCAGTGGGGTCAAAGCCAATGTAGAAT
>JAJQDF010000091.1 GCA_021202325.1 Clostridiales bacterium
ATGTACTATTTCATGGAGAATTTCAACTGTAATTGGAGGACTTTGCCTATGAAAAAATTTGATGTAATAATTATTGTGATTGTAATTGCCATAGCGGCGGTATTTTATGCCGGCGGAATATTTTCGCCGAAGGACGAGGGATATGAGGCTGTAATATATGTTGACGGAGACGAATATGCAAGGCTCCCTCTGGATGAGGATGCAAGCATAAGGGTTGAGACCGATGAAGGCTACAACGATGTCGTTATAAAAGACGGCTATGCCGATGTTGTAGAGGCGGACTGCAGGGACGGCCTGTGCGTAAACCAAAGGGAAATAAGCAAGGCTGACGAAACCATAGTATGTCTGCCGCACAAGGTAATTGTTGAGATAGAGTAAACAGGAGGAAATATGAGCAGAAAAGTTGCTTTTTACGGAATATTCGCCGCCCTTGCCATACTTATGGGGTATGTTGAGGCAATGGTGCAGATGCCCATACCGGTTCCGGGAATAAAGCTGGGCTTGGCCAATGTAATCGTTGTCATTGCCATGTATTTTATGGGAAATAAGGCGGCCATAGGGATAAATGTTATTCGTGTGCTTATATCGGCACTGCTTTTCAACGGCTTTTCGGGCTTTTTGTACAGCCTTTCGGGAGCCGCCGCAAGCTTTATCGTCATGGTATTAGCTAAAAAAATAAAATCTTCGGGAATAATCGGTGTAAGTGTCTTGGGCGGTGTTACCCATAACATTGCGCAGATAGGTGTGGCGGCGGCGGTGCTGAACACCCCGGGGCTAATGTACTATGTGCCCGTATTGCTTGTGGCAGGTGTTGTGACCGGCGTTATAATAGGTATTGTGGCCAAATACTGCCTGAGGCATATAGAAAAAGCCGGATTGAAGGCCTAAGGCGTATAATCTGCCTTGATTTTGCATATCTTGTTTATATCTGATAAATATGTATAAATATAGGAGGTATGCAAAATGAAAAAGGACGATGACTTTAAAAAAGAAGGCCGTGAAATAATAGAAGCCATAGAGCGGATAAAGGCGGAACTGGCGGTGGCTAGACAGAATTTCGACATGGCAAGCGACGACTCGCTTATAGACAGCTATATATATGAGATTTCATCTCTCAACAGCAGGTACCAATATTATTTGAAAAAAGCCAAGGTTGCCGGACTTATAGCCGAAGGCTTTGACGAGATCACTGCGTAGGGAGGCGGAAGGTATGGACAGTACTGTGGTTATAGCGGCGATGATATTTGTCTGCATCGGGATTCTTGCGGTAATGGCCTTTTCAAACGCCATAAGAGCCGTCATAAGGATTTTGTTGGGAGCAATTATCGGTATGGCCGGAATATATGCGGTAAATATGCTGTTTCCGTCGGTCAATATTGGTATAAATATTGTCACTGCAGCTGTGACGGGATTTCTAGGCGTTCCGGGATTTGCGGTGCTTGTTGCGGCAGGCATGCTCCTGTAAGGGAAAGTAGGCTTCTTTAAAAAGCTAGGCTGCTTGACTAGGAATTGACGAATTTATATAATGGAGTAGTTATAACTTTTTGTGTTTTGTATAAAGACGGTGTCTATAAGGCACTGTGATTTTGGGGTTGATTTATTGTATCAGGATTTTTTGAGAAAGCTGACAGCGGAGCTGTCGGAAAAACAATATCGTATTGTTTCATATGACCATAACGAAAATGCGGCGGCCATATTTATGAAGGATGAGCCGCCGGTGCTTTATTTTGTGAGCATTGCTAACTTTGACAGAATTGCCGCCGAGAGATATGAAGAAGCGGTTTCGGCCATGATGAGCGGCACGCTGGATAAGAATAAGCCGATTTTTAATAATGCCGTATGCGTGAATATACTGTTTTCGGAGGATTTATCCAAGGCCGGTGAATTTGCCGATATGAGGGAGCTGAACCGTGACGGCAATATCCATAACATTTGGTGGTATACAGACGGAGAGAACCTTTGCTTCGGAAAGGGACAGCCCAATAAAATATACGGGATAGAGGGCTGCGTAAAGGACGCCTGCTTAAAGAATAGTTCAGTAGACAATAGGGCGGACGACGGCAGGACATTGGCGGAGATTAATTCGGACATTTCAAATAGTACGAAGCTTAAGCCGAAAACAAAATATCCAATTGTTACTATGGTTATTTGTGCGGTAAATATACTTATATTCATGGCTCAAACCGTTTTGGGCAGCGAAAATAGTTTTATATTATCATTTGGCATAAACAACAGGCTTATTTTCGGCTATGGACAGTATTATAGGTTATTCACATATATGTTTATACACAGCGGACTGGAGCATATCGCCTTTAATTCGGTTTCGCTGTACATTTACGGAAGCCGTGTCGAAAAATACTGCGGAAGAATGTCAACTGCTGTAATATACATATTTTCCGGAATAATAGGCGGACTGGTGTCGGCTTATTTCAATGACGGCTACGCTGTCGGAGCATCGGGCGCAATATTCGGCCTTTTGGCGGCCATGCTTGTTGTGGCAAAAAGAAGCGGACAAAAGGTTGACGGCCTGAGCTATATGACTGTGCTTATCGTTGCAGTAATAGGAATCGGCATGGGTTCTCTTGAGGCCGGAGTGGACAATTACGGCCATATCGGCGGGTTTATCGGCGGACTTATTTCCGGCGCATTAGTTTCCGGCTTAAGCAGGAATAAAAAAGAATAATGCTGCCGTCAAACAGGTATATTAATCATAGTATTAGTTAACGGAGTTGATTATATGATAGCAAATACCTGTGGAATGACCGAGGCCTACAATAAAATTGTTTCGGAATGTTATCCCGAAAGGGAGGCGTATATCAAGATGAGGTGCGCCGAATATCTGGACGAGTACTGCCAAAAGAAACGAATGGTTATAACCCTTGCCGATGAAGGCTTTTTCAGAAATTATTTTACAAAATGGCTGCCCTATGCGGTCTGCCTTGAGGACAGAGAAGTTATAGACAGCTTTTATTCCGCCGCAGACGAATATATAAGGCTGACAGACATGATAAACGGCACATCAGTTCATAAGCGGTTTAAAATGCTGGATAAGAGCGTAAAATATGAGTCGGCCAGACTTATGCTTTTGAAAAGAAGACTGTTGGATTACAGCGAAAGCTTTGTTATTTCCAAGCTCCCCTGCGTTATTGACATCGATAGGTATAGAATGAAGAAGGCCGGGGACAATGCCGAAAGCGAGAGGGACAGCGGAAAATTCATTGTTGAGAGTGCATTCTCCAAAAATTCGGCTGTTATGCGCAGGCTCGGCGGATATGAATATTATATAAGGCTGTTTTTCAATGCCGAAATAATGGAACTTATACATGAAAATGATA
>JAJQDF010000064.1 GCA_021202325.1 Clostridiales bacterium
GAATATATAAATGTATATGTCTGCTTTGCAGGCGTTACTTATGATGAAAGCCCAATTGCTCCATCTTTGCATTTCTGCAATTGGAAACCGTATTTGTAATCACTTCATTTTCCTGCATAAAATGGCTGCATACTCATACGGTAAGTTCTTTAATACACTTGCTCTTTGCTGTGTGAATATGAAAGAGTGGACTATTGAGAACGCTTTCATAGTATTGATACGGATGGTGATTTAATGAATATATTTTTAATAGGGGCCGCTGCACTGATAATTGTTTATTTAGTAAGCGTAACATTTTTATCGAGCAAGGTGTTTGAAAGCTTTGCCAAACATTCGGATTTTGATCCGATGGATTTAAAAAAGATATACTATACACTTAATAAAAACGGAAGAACAGCCACAGTGTCTAAAATTACCAAGGGCATTGATTGGTACAAAAACACTGAACATGAGGATGTAGGCATAACATCGAGAGACGGATTTAAGCTCCATGCAAAACTTTATGTTAATACCGACGGTATCGGCAAAACCGCTGTGCTGGCTCATGGATATAAGGCTATGCCTGAACTGGATTTCAGCGTAAGCGGAAAGGCTCTTTACGACTTGGGATATAACCTTCTTCTTATTGATGAAAGAGCTCACGGAGAGAGCGAAGGCGAATATATAACTTTCGGCTCAAAAGAGCAGTATGACCTGCTTGATTGGTGCAAATGGACCGTTGACAGGTTCGGAGCCGACAGCAAATATATTCTCTTTGGTATATCCGAAGGAGCAGCATCCGCTATATTGGCATCTTGTATGCAGGACATTCCTCAAAATCTTGATTGCGTTATTGCTGATAGTGCATATACTGATGTTAAGAGCTTATTCAGAAATGTATTCAGCAGGCTACCTGTGCCTAAGTTTATACTTATGCCGCTTATGAACTCATTTTGCAAGAGCAGGGCTAAGTTTAACCTCAATGATTTCGATATATCGAATATAATTTCATTGGGCGCAAGGGTGCCTTATATGTTCATACATGGCGAAAATGACGACTTTGTTTCGAGCAGAAACACGGAAAAGATTTTCGAAGCCTGCGAGGGAGAAAAACAGCTTGTTATTATTCCCGAGGCCGGTCACGGAAAGAGCTTCGACTACGATACAGAAAGATATATTTCGGAAATAGACGCATTTGTTAAGAAATACAGCATTGGGCAATAATAAAACATGTGGATTAGGGCTTATCTGTTTTTATAGGTAAGCCTTGTTGTGTTTTCGAAGAATGAAAAAATATATAAAAACACATACTAACTCTGCGCTTGAACAGAGCGCTCATTGAATTGAGAAAGGGTGGTTAAAATGTTTTTATATGACAATAAGCTTTTCCATGAAGTTGCTGTGGAGGAGCCCAATCCCCAGTATGCCGTCATAATGCAGGAGCAGATGGGCGGCGGAAACGGCGAGTTAAAGGCGGCTATGCAGTATATGTCGCAGAGTTTCCGCATAAAGGATAAGGAAATTAAAAAGCTGTTCCTTGACATTGCTGCCGAGGAACTGGGACATTTGGAAATGGTGGCGGAAACAATAAATCTGCTTAACGGCTATGATGTTGACTGTAGCTGCGTAGGCGCAGGAGAGATACAGTCGCATACGATACTCGGACTTAATCCTGGCCTTATGAATTCATCGGGCTATTCGTGGACAGCCGATTATGTTACAGTTACAGGCGATCTTTGTGCCGACCTGCTTTCAAACATTGCATCGGAGCAGAGGGCAAAGGTGGTTTATGAGTATTTGTACCGCCAGATAAAGGACAAAAAGGTTAGAGAAACAATTGATTTTCTTCTGAATCGTGAAGAGGCGCATAACCAGATGTTCAGGGATGTGTTCAACAGAGTTATGGATACCGGCTCAAATGACGATTTCGGAACAACAAAGGCGGCAAGAATGTATTTCGATATGACTTCCGCCGATACGGTAAAGAATCCAAAGGAGATAAAGGTTAAGGCTCCGGCATTCAAATAATATTAAAGTCCCGGACTGCGGCCAGACAGATGGGCAAGCTTGCTTGCAAAGATGTCTGGACATTGGACGGGCTAACCGTATGAGTAACGTAGCCATTTTTCATAGAAAAATGAGCGGAGTACGAATAGGGAACGATTGCGGGGCGCTGAATGTCCGGTGGACATTCGCTTAGCGCCGACCGGAGCGGTAGCGGAGATGCGCAGCATGTAGCAATCGGGCTTTCATATTTAGTAATGGTCATGTAAGTTTAATAACTGTCGCAGTGTCTTTCTAAGGCACTGCTTACATAAAACTACCTTTGGAGGCATATTATGATTTGCATAGGAGTCAGCGGCACAGACAGATTTATGCACAAACTTGCTGAGAAGTATACTGATGCAGGATATACTACAGAAATATGCTATGAAAGCGGCAAAATGGCCTTAAAATATGTAAAAAATGCCGAAATTAACGATTGTGAAATTTTTATTATGCCAATGGATACCCCAGTTGGTTTTAAATATGATATACTTATATGTACGGCGGAATTCAATCACAAAGAATTGTATAAAATTAAGCAGGGCGGATGTGTTATAATCAACTCGGACGACTGCCGGGATTTTCCGTATATAATACCGAAGGGTATAAATGTAGTGACCTGCGGCGTGAACAGCCGTTCAGCAGTAACATTTTCGGGAATAGCGGAAAACAGGAACGGACGGGAGACCATTCAGTGCTGTATTCAGAGAAACATAAAAACAATGTCAGGCAGAAAAATTGAGCCGCAGGAGTTTGCGGTAAACATACTTGGGAAATATCCCATATCTGAGGTACTGTCTATAATAGCAGCGGCCGTGACAGGGGACATCGAGGAAACGGTTACATCAGGACGTTTATTTTCGTCAGATTGATGTTCTTATTTTCCCTGTTGCGAATAAAATAAATTATCAGTTTATAACAGGCAAATGAAAGAAGGGAAACATAATGGAAAACGGCAAAGCGGCGGATAATAACATTGTAAATCTTTCCGGCACAATTTCAGAGGAATGTGTATTCAGCCATGAAGTATACGGGGAAGGCTTTTATATATTTCAGCTGGATGTGAGAAGACTGAGCGAAAATGCGGATACGCTGCCTGTAACAATATCAGACAGGCTTATTGACATAAACAGTCTGAAAAAGGGCGTTTTCGTCAGCATAAAAGGCCAGTTGAGAAGCTACAACCATTATTCGACAAACAAAAATAAGCTGATACTTACAACATTCGCAAGAGAAATTGAGCTTGGAGGGGAACAGCCGGATAACCCCAACGAAATATTTTTGA
>JAJQDF010000298.1 GCA_021202325.1 Clostridiales bacterium
GAAAAGGTCATAGGCCTGGTCTACACCCTCTTTTACATATTTTTTATCTATAGAATATGCACCCATTTCCAGGTTTTCATAGACAGTCATTCTGGGGAATATCTGTCTGCCCTCGGGAGAAAGCGCTATTCCGCTTTTAACTATATGCGATGAGCTCATTTTAGTAATGTCTTTTCCGTTAAATATTATTTCTCCGCCGGCAGTCTTAACAATACCGATTATTGCGCTCATAGTCGTCGTTTTTCCGGCACCGTTGGCTCCAATAAGAGTAACTATTTCTCCCTCATCGATATAGAAGTCAATGCCCTGTACGGCCTTAATTGCTCCATAATTAACTGCAAGATTTTTTACCTCAAGCATCTTCATCGGTAATCACACCTCCAACTCCGAGATAAGCCTCAATAACCTTAGGATCAGCTTTAATTGTTTCAGGAAGTCCCTCGGCTATCAGATTGCCGTGGTCAAGTACATATATTCTTTCACAGATATTCATAACAAGCCTCATATCATGCTCAATAAGAAGTATCGAATATCCCATGCTCTGCAGACTCTTTATGAAATCCATAAGGTCGCTTGTTTCCTGCTCATTCATACCTGCAGCAGGCTCGTCAAAAAGAAGTATTTCAGGATTAGTAGCCATAGCTCTGGCAATTTCAAGTCTTCTCTGGAGACCATAGGGAAGAGATGTGGCATACTGGTACTTATAGTCGCTGAGTCCGGTAAGCTCAAGCACCTCATTTGCTCTTGCTTCGGCTTCCTTTTCGCTTTTCTTATGCTTAGGACTACGCAGTATGCAGTCAACAAGGTTTGCATTTGTCCTTGTATGCATACCAACCATAACATTCTCGATAACTGTCATCCTATAGAAAAGACGGATATTCTGGAATGTTCTTGCCATTCCGAGAGCAGTAATCTCATAGGGCTTTTTGCCTGTTATGTTCTGATCCTTGAACAGTATTTTGCCCTCGGTAGGCGTATAAACTCCTGTTATATCATTGAAGAAAGTAGTTTTTCCGGCGCCGTTAGGTCCTATGATTCCGACTATTTCTCCTCTTTTAAGCTCAAAGTTAATGGAATTTACAGCAACCAAGCCGCCAAATCTCTGGGTAACATTTTCAGCTTTTAAAATTACTTCAGACATTATCCTCGGCCTCCTTTTTCTGTAAACGTTTTTCCTTTTCAAAATCCAATCTCTGTCTTATATGCTTAAGGTTGAATCCGCCCAATACTCCGCTTGGCTTCCAAACAACCATTACTGCCAAAAGTAAGCCATATATAATCTGTCTGTACTCATTTACAGCACGAAGAGCCTCCGGCAGTATTGAAAGCACGCTGGCTCCGAGAATACTTCCCGGAATACTGGCCATACCACCCATGATAGTCATGGAAAGCATCAATATCGACTGGTCAAAGTTGAATGCGTTCGGATCGATAAATCCCATATAGTAAGCGTAATATGCTCCGGCAAGTCCAGCAATTCCTGCCGATACTGAGAATACCATAATTTTATATTTAAATACGTTGATACCCATGGCATCGGCGGCAACCTCATCGTTTCTTATGGAGCTGATGGCACGTCCGACACGGGAGTTCATTATGGCCATAATGACAAGCACCGTCAAAACCAAAAGCACAAGAACCACATAATATTTCTGTATGGGCTTTGAAAACTCAAATCCCAATACGCTGAGCTTAGGAATACCGGAAATACCCTGAGGTCCTCTTGTAAGGCTCATCCAGTTCAGCTCTATAATACGCATTATCTCACAGAAACCAAGTGTTACGATAGCAAGGTATCTGCCCTTGATACGCAGTGTGGGAAGTCCGAGGAGAACTCCGAACAACGCAGCAAATATAGTTCCGAGGATGGCTGTCGTGATAAAGCCGAATCCCATTCTTGTGGAAAGTATGGCCGCTGTATATGCGCCTACACCGAAGAAAGCCGCATGTCCCAATGAAGTGATTCCCATAAAGCCTGTGATAAGGTTAAGCGAAAGCGAAAGTATCGAGAACATAAGACAGTTAATGGCAACCGTTATGTAATACTGTCTGTCAAACACCAACGGGAATATGATAGCCAGTATAAGGAATATGAGCGCCACAAGTTTGCTGTGCTTAGCCCATGCCTCTATTAATAAAGTAAAAATACCTTTCTTTTCATTTTTAGGAGTTGTACTCATTATTCACCCCTCCTTAAACTTTATTGATAGATTTCTGACCGAACAAGCCTGAAGGTTTGATAATCAGAACTACCATAAGTATTACGAATGCAACCGCATCTCTGAAGCTGCTGTTTACATAAGCTGCAAAAAGTGTTTCGGCTATACCTATTACAAATCCGCCGAACATGGCGCCAGGCACTGAACCCATGCCTCCAAGTACTGCCGCCGCAAAGGACTTAAGACCTACGCTGCTTCCCATTGTTGTATCAACCCTCTGGTAGTAAAGTCCCATCATCGAGCCTGATATAGCGGCAACTGCTGTTCCTATAAAGAACGTGATTGTAATTACTTTATTTACGTCTACGCCCATGATTTTAGCCGCTGTGGAATTCTGAGAAATAGCTCTCATTCCCGCACCAAGCTTTGTCTTATAAACAAGTAAGCTGAGAACAATCATAAGCACTATGGCAAGAATGAATATAGCTACCTGTATTCTCTGTACAACAGTGTTTTCTCCTATATAAAATTTTCCAAGCTGGAAAACATCAGGATATTCAACAGGTACTGTACCAAATATCAAAAGAACAGAGTTGTTAATAGCAGTCTGAATACCAACTGTACTTAAGAGAGCCGTAATAGCATCTCCGTTTCGTTTACGAATCGGCTCCAGCGCCACCTTATCCATAAATGCACCAAGACAGCCTGTAATGACAATACTACATATAAGTCCGACGAAGAACCCCATAGGAGTAACTCTTCCGATTAATGAAGTCATTGTGAACAACGAAATATACGCACCGAGCATATAAAACGAGCTATGAGCAAAGTTTGTAAGCTCCAAAACGCCGTAAACCATGTTGAAGCCAATAGTTACCAGCGCATACGTACTTCCGATTGTCAGTCCGTTAATAATTTGCTGTAGAAACATACCCTTCCTCCCTTTCAGGCCGTGCAGAAGCATAAGACCTAATATTAAAATCCACTACTCAGAGCAAGAAACAATTTTTGTTTTGTTTGCATATTGCATATAATAAAACATATAATTTCTGTCATAATTTAATATAAAACACGGCAAAAAATCGTTTTTTTGCTCTATATGTAAT
>JAJQDF010000063.1 GCA_021202325.1 Clostridiales bacterium
TACCGAGGCAGCCTCGCAAAACGTCATAAAAGTCTGGACAAAAAGCCGATATGATGAATTTTATGCCCTTGAGGAAAATACTGTGGATATGGTGTTTATGGGCTCGTCCCATTCCTACTGCACATTTGATCCGGAAAATTTCGACAGTGTGATGGGCACTCTTTCGTGGCAGCTCGGTACTCCACAGCAGCACTATGACACAAGCCTTTATGCGCTGAATGAGGTATACAAAACCCAGTCGCCGAAGCTGGTTGTCCTTGAGATTTACTGGGATATGCTGGACGATGAGTTTGAAATGCAGCAGGCAAATTCATTTTTCGAGGTCGTAAGTGAAGAGGTCAAGGCGGACTATATAAAAAATGTATTTCCTCTTAGCGAAAAGGTGAAATACACACTTCTTCCCATAAGGTACCAGGAGGACTACTTTGCCTATGAAACGGACAAGCTGGAAAGCTTGGCACAGGAAAAATTAGGTGTATATATAGAAACGGCTGAGACCAACGGCGTGGAATATTATCTTGCCAAGGGATATACATACTGCGATACGGTTATACCAGACAGTGAGTTGGACGAAACGAACCAGTTCAAGGGTTTGGACGGCAGCTCATGGGAGACCGACGAAACCCAGATTGACTACATAAGGCAGTTTGTGGAGCTTTGCCGGGAAAACGGTTCTGAGGTTGTCTTTGTAACGGCGCCCATAGCCAATGTTTCCATGGACTATATTGAGGGATATGACCATATTCACGATGAAATGGCGAAGATAGCCAATGATTTGGGCGTAAAATATTTGGATTTCAACATAGTAAACGAGGAAGAGAACCTGCTGGAGCTTATTAATTTTAGGGACGACGCCCATCTAAACGACAGCGGAGTAAAAATAATCGATGCCTATTATGTCGATTGGCTTATGAATAATACAGAAACTTTTGGGAATAATAATGGATGATTAACAATTTGCGCTATTGCAAAAGATGTAAAAATAGTGTAGATTATAGTAATAAAATAGAGACGGAGGAGCTTTTAAATGGCAGAAGCAGTAAACACATCAGCAGAAGGAAAAGAAAACAACCTAAGCGGAACCGGAAACTTTATACATAGCTATATTCAGGAGGATTTGGAGGGCGATCTTAATAGGTTGCACACACGTTTCCCTCCCGAACCCAACGGCTATCTTCATATAGGACATGCCAAGAGTATTTGCCTTAACTTTGGACTGGCAGAACTCTATGGCGGAAAATGCAATCTTCGTTTTGACGACACCAATCCTTCCAAGGAGGATGTGGAGTATGTTGAGAGTATTGAAAGAGATGTTAAATGGCTGGGATTTGAATGGAACGGAGAAGTTCTTTTCGCCTCGTCATACTTCGATAAATTTTATGAAATAGCAGTTGAGCTTATTAAAAAGGGAAAGGCCTTTGTCTGCGACCTCAGTGCCGATGAAATACGCGAGTACAGAGGAACGCTGAGCACACCGGGCAAGGAAAGCCCCTACAGAAACAGAAGCGTTGAGGAAAACCTTGACTTATTCGAGAGAATGAAAAACGGCGAATTTCCCGACGGAAGCAGAACATTGAGAGCAAAGATAGATATGTCTGCTCCTAACATCAACATGAGAGACCCTGTTATATACAGAATTGCCCATGCCAGCCATCACAGAACCGGCGACAAATGGTGCATATATCCCATGTATGACTTTGCACATCCCCTTGAGGATGCCATAGAAGGTATTACCCATTCCATATGTACAATGGAGTTTGAGGATCATAGACCGCTTTACGACTGGGTTGTAAGGGAGGCCGGATATACAGTTAATCCGCCGAGACAGATTGAGTTTGCAAGGCTTAATTTGACAAACACAGTCATGAGCAAAAGAAAGCTCCGTGCCCTTGTTGAGAACGACCTTGTTGACGGATGGGACGATCCCAGAATGCCTACTGTAAGCGGACTGAGAAGAAGAGGCTATACACCTGAATGCATCAGAGATTTCTGCGAAAGAATCGGCGTATCAAAGGCTAACAGCCGTGTTGACGGCGCACTTTTGGACTACTGTCTGAGAGAGGATCTTAAGGCCAAGGCAAAGGTAGTTATGGCTGTACTTGATCCCGTTAAGGTTGTAATTACAAACTATCCCGAGGGACAGATTGAATTTGTTGAGCTTGACAACAACCCTGAAAATCCCGAATTAGGCAAGAGAACTGTGCCCTTCGGCAGAGAAATATATATTGAGAGAGAGGACTTCATGGAGGAGCCTGTTAAGAAGTTCTTCCGCCTTGCGCCCGGCAAGGAGGTTCGTTTAAAGGGAGCTTATTTCATAACATGCACAGACATTGTGAAGGATGAAAACGGCGAGATTACAGAAATTCACTGCACATATGATCCTAAAACAAAGAGCGGTTCAGGCTTTGAGGGCAGAAAGGTTAAGGGTACACTCCATTGGGTATGCGCCGATGACTGCGTCACAGCAGAGGCAAGACTCTATGATTATATGATGCTGGACAATCCCGACGATCCCAACGGTGAGATGATAATGAACCCCAACTCTGTTGAGGTAAGAACGAACTGTAAGATTGAGCCTTCCATTAAAAATGCCGATAAGGGCGAAAAATTCCAGTTTATGAGAAACGGATATTACTGTGTTGATACGAAGGACACAACCGAAGACAAGCTTGTATTTAACAGGATTGTACCGCTGAAAAGCTCATTTAAAAACGTTAAGATGAATTCCTGAGGGAATTCATCTTGTAAAAGTGGCAGTAAACGAAAAAGTTCCCAAGGAAACTTTTCCGTTTACAACGGCTAATCATTAGGCATAGACGTCGTCGGAAATGAATTCCTCCGACGATGACAGTTTCTAGTGACAAAATCGAATTTTGTGTAAAATTTAGAATTAGACGATGCACAAAAAGCGAAAGGGTGTAGGGAAAAGAAGGTTTTCCCTACTTTAAAACCGCAGGACGAGCTTTGCCCGTCCGAGGAGAAGCACGAAAGCGCAAGTATTTGCGTAGCAAATATTGTATGAAGCGCTGTGCTTCATACCGCTGTTTAAACAAGCCAAAATCCCAGAGGATTTTGGCTTACCTCGATAGAGGTGAGAATGTGAAGGAAGAATTTAGAAAAAACTGCATTGATGAAAGAAAATCCTTGCCGCGGGCCGAAAAATCTGCGGCCGATAGAATAATTGCCGAAAAGCTTTTTGATTCCGAAGAATATAAAAGATCAGATAAAATATTTATATATGTAAGCATGAAATATGAG
>JAJQDF010000256.1 GCA_021202325.1 Clostridiales bacterium
AATAAATAAATAAGATTGATCATACACGAACGGCCATTCTTGAAAGTCCCATTCCGATACCGTTTATAGCACTTGTTGTAACAGCAAGCGTAGGACATGTTCCGAGAACCTGTATAAACGTAGGGTTTTCATCAATTATACCGTTTTTGATAGCGCCTAATGCCTTACTCATCAGTTAGCACCTCCCATATAATCTACGGCCCAGCCAATAGCTGCGTTTACACCAGTAGATACAGCTCTTGATGTAATTGTAGCACTGGTGATAGCCTCAACCTCGCCGCCGTCCTTTGCTACGGCTACGGGCGCCGTCATTCCTACAAACTGTTCCTGGAACCAGTCTTCTGTAGCTCTGGCACCAAGTCCGGCTGACTCTGAATGGCTGAGTACGGAAATTCCTGTTACGACTCCGTCCAAGTCAACACCGACCATAAGGTCAATTGAGCCGCCAAAACCGTTGGGAAGTACTTCAACAACATATCCTAAAACCTCTCCTGAGGCATCAACAGCTACATTAGCGGAGGAAACGCTTGTTCCATCCACATTTTCGTCATCGGCCAACTCTATTTCTTCAAATGAAACAGCATCGGCAAATACTTTCTGCTTACCGGCATTGGCGGTAGCCTCATTCTGAACTCTGATAGGCTCTCTTGTAACCGATTCAGCAACTCCAAGAAGTCCTGCGCAAACGATACAAATTACGCCTAATATTATCATAGGTCTTGTTATCTGTTTCATTTCGCCTTCACCTCCCCAAAGATTCTAGGTCTTGTATATCTGTCAATAAGAGGAACTGTAAGGTTCATAATAAGTATTGAATAGGATACGCCTTCAGGATATCCGCCGTATACACGGATAAGCGATGTAAGAAGACCGCAGCCTACTGCAAATATAATCTGTCCCTTAGCAGATATAGGCGATGTAACATAATCTGTAGCCATGAAGATAGCTCCAAGCATAAGACCGCCGCAGAAGATTTCATATACGCCGCCCATTAAGCCGTTGCCTCTCATGATTGATGTAAGAACAAATACTACGCAAATGTAAACAACGGGAATTCTCCAGCTGATTACATGCTTGTAAAGAAGGTAAATTCCTCCGATGATAAGTGCTATTGCGCATGTCTCACCGATACATCCGCCGACGTTGCCGATAAGGGCATTTTTAATCATTTCGCCAGTGATGTCAACTCCGCCGTTTTTAAGTGCTGTAAGCGGTGTAGCATATGTAGAAGCATCAACAACCATTCTGCCTGTAGCAAAGGCTGAACCTGTTGTCTGTGTAGGATAAGCAGCTACAAGGAAAGCACGTCCGATGAGTGCAGGGTTAATAAAGTTCTGGCCGAGTCCGCCATAGAACTGTTTGCCAAGCACGATGGCAACGAAGCTTCCTACGATGGGCACCCACCATGAAGCCGAAGCCGGAAGGTTAAGTGCCAGAAGAAGTCCTGTAAGAACAGCTGAAAAATCTGTTGTTGTGATGGGCTTCTTAAGAATTTTTTCGTATCCCCACTCAAATACAAGAGAGGATGCGATTGAAATAACGATAAGCATTAAAGCTCTAAATCCAAAGTAGTATATACCCATTATTGATGCCGGTATAAGAGCTATAACAACATCACGCATGATGCTCTGAATTGACTCTTTTGAACGGACATGAGGGGTACCCGATACTATGATTGAACTACTCATTTTACTAATCCCCCTTATTATTTTTTCTCAGCTGCTGCTGCCCTTGCGGCCGCCGCTGCTGCTGCTCTTCTTCCGCCCTCAATCTTCTTCATAGCTCTGATAGACTGAGCAAGCTGTCTCTTTGCGGGACACTCAAATGAACATGATCCGCATTCAATACAGTCCATGCCGTGATGGTTTCCGAACTCTTCGGCAAGTCCCTTAAGGGCAAGCTTGTTAAGTTCAAACGGCATAAGTCCCATAGGACAATGTTCAACACATTTTCCGCAGCGGATACATCCTCTTTCGGGAGGAATATAAGCCTCTTCCTTTGTGAAGCAAAGGAGACCTGATGTTGTCTTTGTGGAAGCAGCCTCAAGAGTATACATTGAAGGTCCCATCATAGGGCCGCCGGCGATGAACTTCGCAGGCTCTTCTTTGAATCCTCCGATGGCTTCAACAAGGTCGGATATTTTCATACCGATCTTCATCTGGTAGTTTCCGGGGTTCTTAGCGGCTCCGCCTGAAACAGTGATAATTCTGTCCATAAGCGGTTTGCTCTCAAATATAGCGTCACCGATAGCCATAACTGTGGCAACGTTATCAACGATACATCCTACATCGGCAGGAAGCGAAGCAGGTGTCGTCGAAGGAACCTCTCTCTTTGTAACTGAGTAAATAAGCTGTTTCTCAGCGCCCTGAGGGTATTTCATAAGGAGCTCCGCAACCTCGATGTTGGGAATATCCTTAACTAATTCGCTCATAAGCTTAATGGCCTCGGGCTTGTTGTTCTCGATACCGATAACGCCCTTTGCATCCGGGAAGAGCTTAAGAATTACCTTAAGGCCTCTGATTATCTTCTCAGGCATTTCGAGCATTGCTCTGTAGTCGCATGTAAGATAAGGCTCGCACTCTGCCGCATTTACGATTATGTAATCGATTTTCTTATCAGGTGCAGGCGAGAGTTTTACCTGTGTAGGGAATCCGGCACCGCCGAGTCCTACTACACCTGCAGCCTTTACAGCTGCGCAAATTTCGGCATTGGACATATTTTCATAATCCAAAGCCTTTCCGATACCCTCTGCCATTTCAAATTTACCGTCGTTTTCAATGACGATAGATTTAACTGTAGCTCCGCCGGGCGTAAGCATGGGACGGATATCTTTTACTGTTCCCGAAACGCTTGAAAAAATAGGCGATGAAACAAATGCGCCTGATTCAGCAATTTTCTGTCCCGCCTTTACATAATCGCCTACTGCAACGATTGGCTCGCAGGGAGCGCCGATATGCTGTGACATTGGATAGAACATTTCGGAATTTTCTTTGGGGAGTATCACTTCGATAGGCTTATCTGCTGTGAAGCGCTTACAGTCATCGGGATGAACTCCACGTTTGAAGGTTAAAGCTGGCATATTATCCCCCTCTGTTCTAGGAATTTTTGGTTCACGGAATGGTTAATCCTTCCGTATTTAAAACTTTTTGTGCTTTTATGAACATAATGATTGCATAAAAATCAGCAGTACTATTTTAATACAAATCGCGCAACTTCTCAACAAAAAAAGCAAAAAAACTTAAATAATTATTAAAA
>JAJQDF010000211.1 GCA_021202325.1 Clostridiales bacterium
TTTTTAACAAATTTTATGATATAATAATATAAATGAAAAAATTTATTATTAATTGCAGTAATTAGTAGTCAGTGAGAAGCAAATATTGAGACAAAAACATAAGTTTATAGCTATTTTTCACAAAAAATGAGTTATAACCGGTGTTGCCTGCAAAGCAGGCTTGTAAGTTTACTGAAAGTTTATTTAGACTGGAGATGAATTGGCTTGGATAAAGAAATAATTAATTGGAAAGAACTGCTTTATCCATATGAGCAGGCGGTGGATGAGCTTATGCTCAAGTTTAACTATATACGAAAAGAATATCTCCGCCTAGGACTTTATTCACCCATAGAGTCTGTGGAGGGCCGAGTCAAATCATCAGCCAGTATAATTGAAAAGGTCAGCCGAAAGGGTATTTCCAGATGCGATATTGAGGAAAAAATAGAGGATATCGCAGGAATCAGGCTTATTTGCCAGTTCGTTGAGGATATCCCGAAGGTTATAGAGATAATAAGGCAGAGAGCCGGCCATGACTTGGACATTGTCGAGGAAAGGGATTACATAGCAAATAAAAAGGAAAGCGGCTACAGAAGCTACCATATCATAATAAAATATGGACTTAATACGGTATTCGGATTTAAAGAGGTTCTTGCCGAAATCCAGATAAGAACCCTTGCTATGAACTTTTGGGCGGTTACCGAGCATGAGCTGAACTATAAGTACAGCGGAAACCTTCCCGATGACCTTAAGGCCAGACTTAAGGCCTGCGCAGAAGCTTCCTTTAATCTGGATAAGGAAATGTCCACAATCCGAGAGGAGCTTATGCAGGCGGAGAAAATGACCGAGCTTAAAAGCAGTCTGGTCAATAATATACTTGAGAATATTCAGAATTTGTATTTTAAGCTGCATATTGAAGAGGCCGATAATATGAATAGAAGATTTATTGACCTTTATGATGACGGCGATATAAATAAGCTTAAGGATTTCAACGAGCAGCTTAATATTATCGCAGAAATGTACAGAGTATGACTAAGTGAGGTTTCTCATGACAGGGAAGCCTCATACTTTTGATAGGAAGCCGGAGAAATTATATGGCATTATATGCGATAGCCGACCTGCATTTGGGGAAAGGCATGAACAAAACCATGGATCTCTTTGGGGAGCCGTGGATAAACCACATGGAAAAGCTTATAAATAATTGGAAAAACGTAGTTTCCGAGAGCGATACGGTGCTTGTGCCGGGGGATATATGCTGGGCAAAGAAGCTGCCGGAGGCGGCAATAGACATGGAAATTTTGAACGGCCTTCCTGGAAAAAAGGTACTTCTCGAGGGAAACCATGACTATTGGTGGGATTCTCAAAACAAGGTGACGGCGGCCTATCCGGATATGTTTTTCCTGAAAAATAATTATTATTTGTATAATGACATTGCCGTATGCGGCACAAGGGGCTGGCTCTGTCCTAACGATACATGCTTTGATGAGGCCGACCAAAAGGTATACAACAGGGAATGCAGCCGCCTTAAGATTTCTCTTGATTCAGCTGTCAGAACAGGGCATGGCGAAAATATAATTGTAATTATGCATTATCCGCCTATGAATGATAAGCATGAACCTTCGGGATTTACCGAGCTTATCGGACAATATAGCGGCGTAAAAAGGGTTTTGTACGGCCATTTGCATGGCAAAGAAAGTATAGAGGGCAGATTTGAGGAAGAGCTTAACAGAGTAAATTATGAGCTTGTATCTGCCGACTATTTGAATTTTGTACCCAAGAAAATTTTGGACTGAGGAGGAATAATATGTTTACATTTAATCATTTCAATTTTAACGTTCTTGACATTAATAAGAGTATTGATTTTTACGATAAGGCACTGGGACTTAAAGAGGTCAGACGTTTGGAAGCCGAGGACGGAAGCTAGATATTGGCATATCTCGGCGACGGAAAGACAGGCTTTACATTGGAGCTTACATGGCTGAGGGACAGAAAAGAAAAGTATGACCTTGGAGAATGTGAATTCCATCTTGCCATGGAGGCAGAGGATTTTGTTGCGGCCCATGAAAAACATAAAGAACAGGGATGCATATGCTTTGAAAATCCTGAAATGGGCATATATTTCATAATGGATCCCGATGGCTACTGGATTGAGATAATACCGCCTGCAGATAAATAATAATGGGAGGAACGGACAATGAATAAAACGCCATCATATCTTGCCTTTGAGAGCCTTATAGACCTTTCGAGGAAGGCGGCTATTGCTAAAAATCTTGAATACAGCGAAAATGAAAATTATTTCTTTTGCAGAAGCTTCACAGACCTTTCATGGTACAGCAGAGTAAACATAAACAGTATGCCCGTAAAGGACGAAGAAATGCTTAAGAAAATAGTTGAGCTTTGCTCAGAACCTGACAGCCCCAAATATCTCAGCCTTGCCAAAGAGGATATGTACGAGGGCTTTGAGGACGACCTTTTCAAGGCCGGATTTGTCCTTGCCAAGCTTCAGAAGGGTATGCTTTATGACCTTTCCAAGGCGCCGGAATATGAGCCTGAACCCAATGTAATTTCTGTTAGTGAGGAAAATATAGACGAGTGGATAGCGGCCTGCGAGGGAAGCTTTAAAAAGTCCGGAACAGCACCGGCATTTAAAATATTTGCCAAGGAAAAGGATTGCCATTTCTACGGATACATGAAGGACGGCAAAATGGTGTCCTGCGCTCTTCTCAACGTAACTAACGTAAACGGCGGAATACATGAGGTAGGTACATATGAGGAGTATAGGGGAAACGGCTATGCTTCGGCGCTTATAAAGACGATAATAAGGGAAGCACCGGGATTTGGCTGTAATATACTGAGCCTCCAGGCATCGGTATTTGGCGAGCCGGTATATAAGAGACTTGGATTTGAGATAGTGAGTGAGATAGCAAATTATAAGCGCTAAGCGCTTAAGATGAAATCTGCGATTTCATCTTGGCCGGAGGTAACGGAAAAAGTTCCTTTTAAACTTTTCCCGTTACATTGGGTATTCATTAGGTATAGAAGTGGTCGGAAATGAATTCCGGCCACTTTTGCGGTTTTTAGAAGAAAATTTAGATTTGTACAAAATTTGAATTTAGCCGCTTTAAAGTAACTTAGATGTATAGCAGTCATCGCATGAGGAATTTATTTCCGAAAGTGTAAAAAACTGAAATTGGACAATATAAAAGCAAATGTTTCGATGGTTTTACGGAACATTTGCTTTTATCTCTGT
>JAJQDF010000012.1 GCA_021202325.1 Clostridiales bacterium
ATATCAATGTTATCATATAGACAAAGAAAGCACCCATTCCAAAAGTGGATGCTTCGAGATGGTTTTAATGTCCTTTCGGACACCGCCAATCCTGTGGTCTAGACAGGATTGGCATTTTTATTTGCGCTTATTTCTCTTGTCGAGAAAGTTAAGCAGCGCTATCACGAAGTTTCCAAAGGATATGAGCAAAGCAAATATCCCAAGGATAATTGAGATGATCTCAAATGGTGTCATATGCGCCACCTCCCTTCCTACGTAATCCGGCTGACCGGTTTCATAAACTCGGGAGGCTACCACCCTGTCATAGGTGCTTTCCGTAGGCATATTATACCACTTATTTCAGCAAATAACAACTAAAAAATACATAAGAAATTGATGTTTAATACCTTCTGAACTTTTTGAAAAAAGACTGCTAAAGTTTCTTGAAAAGATACGTTTTTTACTTACGCTAATTTCAAAGTTTACATAATTCAAGACAGCGAATGCCCGAGGATTTCATTTCCGAGGGTATCAATCAACTAAAATTAGCCAAAGTAAAAGTCAATGTTTCGATGTTTTTACGGAACATTGGCTTTTACTGCCAACAATAAGATGAAATTCTCAGGTTAAGCGCTTTGCGCAAAAAAGAAAAGCCCAAAACCAAAGTTTCGGGCTTAGCGGCTTCGCCGCTCTGGGGTGTTTAAATGTCTTATCTGTTCTTCATAAGCCTAAAGGGGGAGTTGCTTATGAGAGTCATTATATCTTTTTTAGGTAGGAATCAATTTATTTATTCTTTATTCTGCCGTTTTACCCTTGCCGGTAATTGTGTCGATGAATACTGCGATTGCACCGTCACCGGTTACGTTGCAGGCTGTTCCGAAGCTGTCCTGTGCAATATAAAGGGCGATCATAAGTGTGCACATGGAGTCGTTAAAGCCAAGCATTGACTGGAGTATTCCAAGAGCCGCCATAACTGCGCCGCCGGGAACTCCGGGTGCTGCTACCATTGTTACACCAAGCATAAGTATGAAGGGGAACATACTGCCGAATGTAACAACCCAGCCGTTGAGCATCATTATTGCAATGGCACAGCTTGTAAGTGTTATTGTTGAGCCTGAAAGATGAATTGTTGCGCAAAGGGGGCACACAAATTCAGCTATTTGGTCACGCACGCCGTTTTTCTTTGTGGATTCAACAGTAACAGGGATTGTTGCTGCCGAAGACTGTGTTCCGATTGCTGTGAAGTAGGCCGGAATCATGTTTTTGATAAGACCGAACGGGTTTTTCTTTGAAACAGTTCCTGCTACTACATACTGGAATATGATTATTATAAAGTGCATTATAATAATTATTGCGAATACCCTTATGAAAACCGATATTATTTCCATTACTGTTCCGGCGTATGTCATATTTGCGAATATTCCGTATACATGTATAGGGAGAAGAGGTATGATAACGCTTGTAACAACCTTTACGATAATGTCCTGGAAATCATGAAATACAGCTTTAAGTGTATTGCTCTGGCAAACGGAAATTCCGAGTCCGAGTATGAATGAGAGTATAAGGGCACTCATTACACCCATTATTACAGGCATTTCGATTGAGAAAAGTCCTGAAAGCATTGTTTCTTCAGCATTCTGTGCATTCTCAAGAACTATTGAGCCAACCTCAAGGAAAGAGGGGAATACAGTAGTGTCTACTACGAATGCAAATGAACCAGCTATTATTGTTGATACATAAGCCACAAGAACCGTCAGGAGAAGGGTTTTTCCTGCTCCGGTTCCAAGGTCTGCTATACCGGGAACTACGAATCCGATTATTATAAGCGGAATTACAAAGTTAAGAAATTCACTGAATATACTGTTGAATGTAGCTCCAATTTCAATTATTATAGGAAGATCCATTGATTTGGCGAAGGTTCCTACAATAAGACCAAGTATTATTGCAATAATAAGACGTGGAAGTAAACCTAATTTCTTTTTCTTTTTTTCCATATGTATGCGCTAAGCAGCATCATGTGCCTCTTAGCTTACCTCCTTTTTCTTCTTTACATGCTTATGAGTTCATATCCTTTCGCTCTGAGCGCAGCTTCAATTTCGTTTACATGGTCCAAGTTTCTTGTTTCAAGAACCATTGTTACCACGCAGGTTGTTATATCAGAATGTTTGGCCTCACGGGAGTGATTTACTCTTATGATGTTAGCGCCTGATTTTGATACTACATTAAGCAGACTGATAAGCTGACCGGGTTTGTCTATAACCTTTGTTGTAATTTCGCACATTCTGCCCGACTTAGAGAGACCTCTTGTTATTATTCTGGAAAGCATAGTTACGTCGATATTTCCGCCGGAAACTACACAGACTGTCTTTTTGTTCTCCGTGTCAACCTTGCCGAACATAACCGCAGCAACAGATACGGCTCCGGCACCTTCAGCAACGGTTTTCTGGTTTTCCATGAGCATAAGTATTGCGGATGCAATCTCGTCCTCGGTGACTGTTACTACTTCATCGACATATTTACTGCATATCTCATATGTCAGGTCACCGGGCTTTTTAACCGCTATACCATCTGCAATGGTAGAAACGCTGGATAATTCTGTAGGCTCACCATTTCTCATGGAAACATACATGCTGGGCGCGCCGGTTGCCTGAACGCCTATAACCTTGCATTTAGGCTTGATGGACTTAACCGCATAGGCGATTCCGCTTATCAGACCACCGCCTCCGATAGGAACAACGATTGTGTCTACGTCCGCAAGCTGTTCCAGTATTTCAAGACCTATTGTGCCCTGACCGGCTATAACATATTCATCGTTAAAGGGGTGCGCGAATGTATAACCGTGTTCTTTGGTAAGCTCAACAGCTTTAGCAGAAGCATCGTCGTAAACTCCGGGTACAAGCACGACCTCGGCGCCGTAGGCTTTAGTGGCCTCGATCTTGGCGATGGGGGCTCCCTCCGGCATGCATATGATGGACTTAATTCCGTTCATTGATGCTGAAAGGGCAACGCCTTGGGCGTGGTTACCGGCTGAACATGCTATGATACCCTTTGCCTTTTCCTCGTCAGAAAGGCTGTGGATTTTGTTGTAGGCTCCTCTAAGCTTAAAAGAGCCGGTCAGCTGAAGGTTTTCGTTTTTAATATAAATTCCCTTGCCGATTTGAGGAGCAGGGGTAAGGGGCGTACACCTTGCTACATTTTTTAAAACTTCTTTGGCCTCGTAAATCATTTCAAGAG
>JAJQDF010000199.1 GCA_021202325.1 Clostridiales bacterium
TATTATCATTTCTTATGTCAGTTTTTTGAGTTTACACAAAGCTTGAAACGGTCTCGCTTTCTGTTGCTCTTATGCTATGGTATTATTATACGAAGCTATTATTCATTTTCCTGGTTAGCTTCGGCCTTCTTTGCACTTTTTCTAAATCTCTTGAAGAACTCGCCCATGGGTTTGGCACATTCCTCTTTGAGTATTCCTTCGGTTACATCGACCTGATGATTGAAGCGGGGCTCGTCCAAAATGTTGAGTATGGAGCCTGCACAGCCGGCCTTTACGTTTCTTGCGCCGAATACAACCCTGGGTATCCTTGCCTGGACAATGGCTCCGGCGCACATTGGGCAGGGTTCAACTGTGACATAAAGCGTACATTCCTCAAGGCGCCAGTCGCCTATGTATGCGGCGGCCTCGTTTATGGCGGAAATTTCAGCATGACAGAGAGGATTCTTTTTGCTGTTGCGAAGATTATGACCTTTGCCGATTATTTTTCCGTCAAAGACAATGACACAGCCTATGGGGACTTCTCCGCTTTCCATGGCTTTTTCGGCCTCAATCAAAGCTTCCCGCATATACATTTCGTCTTCGGTTTCGTTTTCCGTATCTATATTATTATTTATATTTTCTTCAATGTTTTCATCTAAATTCAAAAGTTATCGTCCCTTCAGGCGTTTAGTATGCGCATTTCCTGCGTGTTTACATCGGCTTCCGCTATTATCAGCAGATCAGATATTCCGTCGCCGTCAAAGTCGGCCAAATGGTACCTTTCGCCGTAGTCAATGTTTTCGTTGCTGGTGTACAGTCCTTTTTCTCCCAGCTCGTACTTCGATGTTGTTCCGGTTGAATCAAAAACATAAATTTCCTTTATGCCGTCGCAGTTCATATCGCCGGTATAAATATATTTTTCGAAGCTGTCAATCGAAAGATGGGTGCTCCAAACGCATTTGAATACCGAAAGTGTTTTATGATAGATGTAAATATCCATTCCGTCGGTCAAAATATATTCGGTTTCTCCGTCGCCGTCAAGGTCTTCTATCTCCATACCGGTTATTGATTTTCCAATATAAAAGCTTGTTTGCTTGGAGCTGACAGTTGTGCCTGAAACAGGGTAATAGTCTATGGAACGGCTTCTGGCCACCAGCAGACAGCCGTTGTCATAGGCCACGGAATAGCAGTCGCTGTCATCGGCGGAAATCTCGCTTTCTGTGGCATTAAAGTCGCTGTCATAAATTATTATTTTTTGCGGAACAATGATGGGGGATGAACCATCTGTTGACGAAGCTTCGGTTCCGTACAGCACAGCCATTTCCGTTGTATTGTTTATAAACGCTGCAGATATGGGAACAAGGTCATCGCCGCTCAAGTCTATTGTCTTATATGTATAAATCGGTGTATTAGAATCGCTTCGGTTTATTGTAATAGTTGTGCCGTCTGTGAATATCGAGTAAGAAACACCGTCAACGGTTGTCGAGTCAAATATGCCGTCGAGGCTTACTCTTTGAATAGATTTAACAGTATACTCGGTGTCTTCTTTGTCTGTTTCAAAACCTGAAAACGGCGAAGCAGTGAGATAAGCATTCCTTATGTACAGACTGCATGGAACGTTGGAATCAGATGAAGTATAATAAATTCCCTCGAGATTATCGTCTATAAAGAATAAATGTACTGTTCCTGCGACTTCTCTGTTGAAATAAAGAAGGTTAGCCTCGGCAATAATGCAGTCCTTTCCGCTGTCGAAGCTCATGTCATATCCGCTCTGGGCTGAACATTCGAGTGTTTCTTCGTCAGAAGGAATTGTTCCGGCACTGTATACTATTGTATCGGAATCATAACGCCAATAGAAGGAGTTCAAAGTGGACTCTATTAAGGAGGCATATATGCTTTCGCTTTCATCGGATATTGAAAAGACAGATTCGCTCCCATCATCGGAAGAAGATGAGCAGGCCGAAAAAGCTCCTAAAACCGCAAGAGCAAGTATGAACAATCTGATTTTCTTGAAACGCATAGAACCACCCCAATAAATAACATTAAATTATAATATACTATATCATAAATTAGGGATAAGTTCAATTATTTGCTGAAAAGCGGCAAAGTAACTAATTGCTCAAAAGGTACAGTGCAATCACATACGAAACAACTATTCCTGAAATATTGGCTAAAACAGCGCAAAATACGGTGTATCTGGTATTCTTTATTCCGGCCGCCGCTGAATATATGCTTAGGGTGTAGAAAACAGTTTCTGTGCAGGAAAGCATTATTGAAGCGGCCAAGCCGTTTAGCGAATCCGGGCCGGAAGTCTTAAATATGTCAATGAGCATTCCGGTTGCCGCCGATGATGAAAAAAGCTTCATTATGCCAAGGGATACAAGCTCACCGGGAAAACCGGTCATTTTGCTTATGGGAGAAAATACTGAAACCAAAATATCCATTGCACCGGATGCCCTAAAAATACCAACAGCCATTAAAAGGGCAATGAGGGAGGGCAGTATTCCTATAACTGTCCTGAGACCTTCGGCGGCTCCTTCTACAAATGCTGAGAAAATATCGGTTTTAGAGCAGAAGCCGCATGCAACTATTATCAGGAAAAGCAACGGAAGTATAAGCTGAGATATGTAGTTTATTAAATTCATTGTCCGGCGCACCTTTCTGCTATTTTTACCGAGATTATACCTACGGCTGTAGAAATTGCGGTGGCTGCTATACCGGGGAATATAATGTCTGCCGGAGAGGCTGAGCCGTATTGTGTTCTGTAGGCAATTATATTTATTGTTATCAGTTGTACCGACGACATATTAATAACCATAAACATACACATGGATTTTGAAGCGGTTTTACTGTGCCCATTAAGCTCGGACATACTCTGCATGGCAGATATTCCCGAAGGTGTGGCCGCCCATCCAAGGCCGAAAATATTGGCGGCAATGTTTGCTGTTATATATTTCAGTGCCGGACTTTTTTTAGGCAGTTCCGGAAAAAGCTTTCCGACGACCGGATACATCAGTTTTGTAAGCGAATCGATAAGACCGGATTTTTCGGCAATTTTCATCATTCCGCACCAAATAGGGACAATGCCGGCCATTGTCAGTGCAATTTCAACGGCATCGCTGCCGGAGGCTATTATATAATTTGTGATTTCGCCGGCATTTCCTTTGATGATGGCGCTGATTAAGCCGATTATTATCATAGAGGCCCAAATTATGC
>JAJQDF010000160.1 GCA_021202325.1 Clostridiales bacterium
ATCTGTAGTCGAATACATCCTGTATTTCCTTGCCGTTTACCGCCACAAGAACATCCCCGGGCTCAATACCCAGTTCTTCGGCTATACTGCCCTTTTCCACGCTTATTATGACATTTTCCTTAATTTTAACATTGCGATTTTCCAAAAAAGTCCCTCATTCCAAATAAAGGAAGGCTCCCATTGTTCCTCTGTTTTCTCCCATAACTCTATGGGAATAAAATATGTCGGGATTGCATTTTGTGCACAATCCGCCGACTTCTATGTTTTCTTCCTTAACGCCGTTTAGCATAAGCAGTTCCTTATTGATGCCCCAAAGGTCTATCTTATACTTATTTTCGGCCGTTTCGTCATTATATATAAACTTTTCGGCAAAGTCAAATTTGCTTCTGAATATCTCAGCCACCGGCTCATCCACCTGGAAACAGCATACACCGATGGAAGGGCCTATGGCAGACTTAATATCTGATGGCTCACTGCCGTATTCCTCTTTCATTTTGTCAAGCATAGCCTTTGCCATGCCGTCGGCAGTGCCTCTCCAGCCGGCATGCGCCATGCCTATGGCCTTATTCTTTGTGTCCACAAAATACAGCGGAACACAGTCGGCATGGAATGTCACAAGGACAACTCCCCTTTTATTTGTAACAAGACCGTCGGCCTCTATCCTTTCGAAGTTTTCCTTTATGCCCATACCTTTTAAGCTTTCGTCAGCCTTGACAATCTTTGTGGAATGTACCTACTTAAGCGTAACACAGTCCTCTTTTTTTACGCCCAGTGCCGAGCATATTATATCAAAGTTTTTATCCACATTCTCGCGCTTGTCGCCTCTGGAAAAGCCTAAATTCAGTGATGTAAGATAATCCTCGCTGACACCGCCTCTCCTTGTCGTAAAGCAGTGCCCTATAAAATCTATATTCTCAAGACTCTTGAATGTATAATACTCAAGCCCGTCCTTTTTATTCAATATCATCAATCAGTTCTCCATTCAAATGCATTTTCGGTATAACGGATATATGCTTCTCCGTTTTTCTCCATGATCTCAGCAACATCAAATCTACCGAAGCTTCCGCCCTTTTCTTGTATATACATAAGTGCAGTATCCATTATATGCCGCTGTTTGTTCCTTGTTACTGCTTCGGCAGGATAGCCGCAGGATGCGTCCCTTCGGTATTTTACCTCTATGAACACAAGGGTTTCTCCGTCCTTGGCTATTATGTCTATTTCTCCGGTACGTCTGCAGTAGTTCCGCTCAAGTATTTCGTAGGCTTTGTTTTTCTCTATCCATATTGCGGCTTTGTTTTCGGCCTCTGTTCCTATTTCTCTTTTATTTTTCATATACTTATATAAAATTTTTAATAAATGTTCTTCTATGTATCGGGCATGGGCCAATCTCCTTCAGCGCCTCAATATGCTCCGCAGAGCCGTAGCCCATGTTATGTCCAAAGCCGTAGCCCGGGAAAGCCTTGTCATATTCGACCATCATGGCGTCCCTCTCCACCTTGGCGATAATGCTGGCGGCACCAATTGATATACTTCTCGCATCACCGTGTATGATACCCCTTTGGGAAATTGTTATCTCCGGTATTGTCACCGCATCGGCCAGTATGAAATCTGGCTTTGTTTTAAGTCCGTCTATTGCCTTCCTCATAGCCTTATACGTGGCCTGCAGTATGTTTATCTCATCTATTTCCATGGGAGATACCATGCCGAAGGAATAGTCCACCGCCTGCTCCCTTATTTTTGCCGAAAGCTCTTCTCTTTTCGCCGCCGAAAGCTTTTTTGAATCATTTATACCCAGAATACTGCAGTTCTCCGGCAGTATTGCCACAGCAGTCACTACCGGGCCGGCCAAAGGGCCTCTGCCAACCTCATCTATGCCGCCAATAAGTCTGTAGCCGTTGTCTCTCAACTCTTTTTCAAAAACCGATATCGACTTTATTCTTTCCAGTTCCTTGATATAAGCGTTATATTTTTTATCGAAGCTTTCCACAAGCTTTATTACTCCGCTTCTATCGTCGTTTCTGAATATTTCTATTTTTTCCGGCAGCTCGTCATATCCCGCCGCCGAGAGTATTTCCTTTATTTCGCTGATTTTAAGCGACAAACATACCACCTCAAATTGATATTAAAATTCCAGCAGCAAAACAGTATACTATAACGGATTGCTTCGTGTTTTTGCGTTCCCAAGGTCAAAAACACTTGGCCTTTGACTCTCGTATCATATTATACACAAATATTCATTATATGGCAAATAAAAGAACGTAAAAAAGGGCAAAACAACTCATTCGCTGTCTTACCCCTCCGATTCTATATTGGCCTGTGTGATTTTTCCAAGCAGTCTTGCCTGCATAATATGTTTCGAATTAAATCCGTTTCCATCTATTATGACTGAGGAATCCTTGCTCTTTCTCGATAATACGATATACCCGCCGCTGTTTGTATATGAAACCGATGTGTTTGAATCAATATTTCCCGCAATCTCATCAGTGAAGGTCAGTGTCCATACGTTATCCATGTCATACCAGACCATATAGACATTTCTCTTCATATAGGCCACAAATTCCTCCAAACACCAGCCGTTCTCATACATAATCTGCGATACCGGCAAGTCCACATAGCGTATGTGCCACGGCTCATAATTTATTAGTGTATACTGAACCTTGTCCTCAGGATAGCGCACAACAAAGCCGTATTTATAGCAGTTATCCTTAAGCCACTGTCCGGCCTCGGTTTCGATGAAATCCTCCTCCAGTGAACCATCATTTGAAAGGTCTATGGCAAGCCCCGTCTGATGCTCACTGGCTCCAGGAAGGGCTACATATTTTTCGGTCTGTTCTATGGCTTCTTCCTCGGTAATTCCGCTCTTCATATAGCGGTTTACATCATTGTTGTATACCTCCACCTGTCTTTCGTAAGAGCGGTATGCGCTGACCACCATGGGCGCCTCGCCAAGCTCTTCCTCCATATCGTCCAGCATTCTGGAAAGGGAGGCGGCAGCCTCTTCGTTCATTTGGTAATTTGTATCTTCAAAGTAAACCAATTCGGGCACATAGTCTTTACTAATCCTATGATATATGTTAACAAGCATAAATATTCCTGTATCGGTAAATTCTGCGGCAAATGCCGAAGAAACCATACATATAGATAAACAA
>JAJQDF010000014.1 GCA_021202325.1 Clostridiales bacterium
GTGTGTGAATTTAAACAAAACAATGGATGAATTCTTGTTAAAAACAGAGATAGTTTGTTTTTTAAGCAAATTATCTTGATATCGAAATTTAAGTGTATTATCATAAATTCAGACAAGTTGATTAGACATCTGATAAGTTAATCAAACCATTTATATAATCAATAAAACAAGGAGGAAAAAGAATGAAGGACTACAGTAGAAATGTAACGAACGGCGTTGAAAGAGCTCCCAACAGATCGCTTTTTTACGCACTCGGACTCACCAAGGAGGAGATGGACAGACCGCTTATCGGCGTTGTTTGTTCAAAAAACGAAATTGTTCCCGGCCATATGAATTTGGATAAAATTTCAGAGGCAGTAAAGGCCGGAATCAGGCTTGCAGGCGGAACACCCATTGAGTTCCCGGCAATTGCGGTTTGCGACGGCATAGCAATGGGACATATCGGAATGAAATATTCCCTTGTTACAAGGGATCTTATTGCCGATTCCACTGAGGCGATGGCACTTGCCCATCAGTTTGACGGACTCGTAATGATTCCCAACTGCGACAAAAACGTACCCGGACTTCTTATGGCGGCGGCAAGAGTAAATGTGCCTACAATATTCTGTTCGGGCGGCCCTATGCTTGCAGGAACACTCACCGACGGAAGAAGAACATGTCTTTCACATATGTTTGAGGCTGTAGGAAAATATAAGGCAGGAAATCTGGACGACGAAGGAATTCTTGATTATGAAGAAAACGCTTGTCCGACATGCGGTTCTTGCTCAGGCATGTACACAGCAAACTCCATGAACTGCCTTACAGAGGCTATAGGAATGGGGCTTAGAGGAAACGGAACAATTCCTGCGGTTTATTCGGCCAGAATCCGTCTTGCCAAAGAGACCGGTATGAAGATTATGGAGCTTGTTGAAAAGAACATCAGACCTAGAGATATAATGACAGCAGATGCTTTCCACAATGCCGAAGCAATCGATATGGCTCTTGGATGTTCCACAAATACAATGCTTCACTTACCTGCCATTGCACACGAGTGCGGCATAGAGATTGATCTTGATATGACAAACGAAATTTCCAATAAAACGCCCAACCTCTGCCATCTTGCTCCAGCAGGTGATACATATATGGAAGATTTGGATAAAGCCGGCGGAGTTTATGCGGTTATGAAAGAACTTGCCGATGCAGGACTTATAAAGACCGACATGATTACTTGCACAGGCAAAACAATTGCCGAAAATATTGCCGATGCCGTAAACCTCAATGAGGAAATAATAAGACCTATAGACAGACCTTATATGAAAACAGGCGGAATCGCTGTTCTCAGAGGCAACCTTGCTCCCGAGGGCTGTGTAGTAAAACAGTCGGCTGTAGCCGAGGAAATGCTTGTACATAAAGGACCGGCAAGGGTATTTGACTCCGAGGAAGAAGCAATCACAGCGATATATGAAGGCAAGATAAAAGCCGGAGATGTAGTTGTTATAAGATATGAAGGACCTAAGGGTGGTCCCGGAATGAGAGAAATGCTCAATCCCACATCGGCCATCGCCGGAATGGGACTTGACAAGGAAGTTGCCCTTATAACAGATGGCCGTTTCTCAGGCGCTACAAGGGGAGCATCAATCGGACACGTTTGCCCTGAAGCAGCTGTAGGAGGAACAATTGGCCTTGTTAAAGAGGGAGACATTATATCAATAGATATACCCGGACGAAAGATAGATTTGGAAGTAAACAACGAAGAGCTTGCAGAAAGAAAGAAACAGTGGCAGCCCAGAGAGCCTAAGATTACAACCGGCTATGCCTCAAGATATGCTAAGCTCGTAACAAGCGCTTCAAGAGGCGCCATATTGGAATAAGATAATTTTGGCGGATTGTCTTATTTATGTGAATAGTGTTGTTTATAGGGAAATTCACAGAAACGGCGGGCCGTTTCTTGAGAAAGGTGATTAAAAATGAAAATAGTAGAAAAAATTGCTTCATTGGCGGGCAAGTACATGGCAATTATAGTGCTTGCAATGACTTGTGTTTCCTTGTTTTTTTCGGATACAATGTCATTCCTTAAGACAAGCTGGGTAAATCCACTGCTCATGATAGTTATGCTTGGCATGGGACTTACAATAAAAATGTCAGACTTTGCCGAGTGCTTCAAAAAACCAAAGGGAGTAATAGGTCAAACTATACTCCGATATACAGTAACACCGTGTATAGCTTTAGGTCTTTCTAAATTATTCAATCTTTCCACAGAGCTGACAGTGGGATTTTTGCTTGTAGCAGTATGTCCTGGCGGAACGGCATCAAATGTAATGACCTATTTGGCAAATGGCGATGTGGCTCTTTCGGTGGCAATGACAAGTGTTGCAACTATTATTGCTCCCGTTGTAACACCTATGCTTACCCTTCTGCTTGTAGGGGAAAAGCTTGATGTAAGCTTTATGAGTATGTTTACATCCATTATAAAGGTTGTAATGGTGCCTATAATTGTTGGAGCAATTTTAAACAAATTGCTGCCAAAGCTCAGTGAAAAACTTCAGAAGATTTTCCCTCTGATATCGGTAATTGCTATAACTCTCATAGTCGGAGCTGTAGTTTCAAACAACGCTGCAAATATTATGGAAGCCGGCATAATAATAATAGTTGTTGTAGCTCTGCTCAATATATGCGGATATATAACCGGAGGAATACTCGGAAAAGTCCTTGGCTACGGCAGACCTCAGATTAATGCCATTGCCATAGAAACGGCAATGCAGAATTCAGGCCTTGCCACATCACTGGCAATATCGAATTTTGCTTCAATGCCTATGGCGGCCATTCCGGGAGCGGTATTCAGCGTATGGCATAATGTTTTTGGAGCAGTTATAGCTAACCTTATGGCAAAGGGGGTAGAGAAAGAAGAAGAGAAGAATGCATGACAATTACTTAGTCAAAAGGTTATAAGAAGTAGTATATTAATAAAAAATCCATGAAGAATCTCTCACAAAATATATAAATAATAAACCGTCTCTGCAGTATTACAGGGACGGTTTATTTTTTAAGTGTTATTGGTTTGGGATTATCATTGTTGTTGACCTTCGGCTCGGTTGCCAAAGTACGCATTATGCTGCCGTATAGGTCAACCACGTTGTTTTTCCAGTTTCGGCATATTATTCTGGCCTGA
>JAJQDF010000278.1 GCA_021202325.1 Clostridiales bacterium
CAGAATAAGCTTTACAATATAAAAAACTATTGAATTTATAGGTAGGAAGGGAGCTTGGGTATGAAACTATATTCAAAAGAAGGACAGCTCCTGCTTGTTCAGGCAGATAACTTGGATGGAGAAACACTGGGTGATACTATTGATATCTTTTATGCGGCAGGAGCTAAAAATGTTCAGATGATTCCCACAGTAACGAAAAAGAATCGCCCCGGATATCTGATTCTGATAAATGTGTCGAATTCCTGTGTAAATCAGGTAGAGGAATGTATTGTCAGGGAGTTGGGACTTTCAGGATGGCATAGTATTGATACTCAACATCGTCATACAACGGTGTCCGTCATTCAGAAAGAATTCCAGATACATACGCCGAAAGGAAGTTATCCTTTTACGGCTGAAGCAAAAATAATTGCTGATAATTGGTTGGATATACGGCCGGAATACGAAAGCTGCAGGCAGCTGAGAAGCTTTTTGAACGAAACTGAAGGACTTCAAATTTCTTTGAGAGAGATTCGAAGCCGCCTGGCCAGAGCCTTTGAAGAGGACTCAAAGGATATTGATTTTTAGAAATTCATAATTATATTTGAATATCAATGTATGACTAAAATAAGACGGTAAAATTTATGTTTTTAATTATAATTAAGGTTTGAAAATAAATTAGAAAAAGGAGGAGCTATTATGGAAAACGAAAAATCTAAAGTGATTACAGCAGCGCAGATGGCGGCTGTATCAAATATTTCTCACCTGACAAATGACCGTATTGAGGCATTGGCCGGAGGCCATGGCATGCTTAACATTGCTGTACATACTGTTGCAAATGTTATCACTGAAGAATTACTTGGCGGCGGAAGTGTTTCTATTAAGTTTGCTGATGCCCGTCATCTTCCGGTTGAAAGTATTTTAAAAAAGGCTATAGATACTGCAAAAATGTCAGGCGCAGACGGTGCCAATGCGGCATTGATTACTGCCTGCCTGATGTATATGGCCGGATCAGCAGCACAGGTGGGTATTCCTGCCGGTAATCGTAAGCTTGGAGCAACCTGCCGAATGCTTGCCGGTGTGGACCGCAGTGGTGTGAGTGCTGTTCCGACAGCAAAAATGAACAACAAAATATCTGCTTTTCCTGCTGTTATGGCAATCAATCAGGCTATGATAGATGGAACTCTCTCTCCCGTTTCAGGAAATGACATTCCTAAAAGAATAAGCGGAAGCCCTTTGCTTGGACACAGTGCCCTAGGGGAGGATATCATATGGCCCGGAATGGCACAAAAAGGTGCTGAAATAGGTACGCAGGCGATGCTGGATGCTATGGCCGGAGCTTCTATTCGCCCTGATGCTTTTCAGGCAGCGGTTCTCGGCTCTGCGGCAATATTGGAAATAATCCATCCTGATGCGGAGGTTCCGGAATCAGAGGGAACCTACGGCCGCACAAGCTCTGTTAGACTGGTAGGAAAAGCTGCGGCCGCAAAGGCAGGGCTTCCGGAAAAACTTCATTTGCTGTTGACCGGTTTGGAATATGATACAGGACAGCTTGTCGGTGATCTGGGACTGATATTAAAGGATATCGGCGCACCATCTGTAATCGGAATGATGGCGTTTACTGAAATTTTTGCTTGCTTTAGTGAAGGTATAAGCGGTTCTTCAACAGGACCGGTAAATGCGCCTCTTGGACATATCGGAGGTTATGCAGCAGCTGTAATGAAGGCGCTTTTACAAGAGGGTGCTGATAAAGAAGAAATTTGCAAAACTTTGGTTGAGGAGCGTTCCAAAACTTCTGCTTATCCGGAGTCGGCATTGCTTGGCATTAACCTTATTGCAAGAAAGGCTGAAGAACTGAAAAGAGGACCTGTCACTACTCTTTTGATTAATGCTACAGAGCCTGCACGAATAAAGGCGATTTATTCGAAGGCTGTGTTTGCCTATGACAAACTGAAAGCTGGACGTCAATTAGAAGAGATTGTCGAAGAGCTTGATAATGAACGTCTGGCAACGGTTGAAAAACGAGCAGGTGAAATACTCACGGATGAATGCGGTGAAAAAGTTCAGATTCGGGTAGAAAACATTCACAGCGGAGCAAGAAGAACGTCAAAATTGGCCAAGAAATATACGGATTTTGATATTTATTGTGATGTAACTGTTTACAAGGGAGAACAGTACGCAAATATGCCGGGATTTGTTCATAATATTGTTCCAAGGGTATGTCAGGGCGAGATGCAGGAAATTATATGGGCACTTCCGTTAGCGGCAGTGGCTGTTGATGACATCTGCCTTGCCGGGTGCAATATTTTGAATGTGGTAATTCCTACAGCTGTTGCTTCGGCTATGAATATTGATGAGCCGTCTGTTCTTGCTGCAAGTGCTGAAAAATCAGCATATATCACAGCAGGAATTCCTGGATGCAAGGCCCATGCAACTGCTGTTGGCGAATTGGCCCGTTCTATTGCTGCAGAACTTTAAACTGAGTTAGCAATTAATTTTATATAAACCTATAAAATACCGACTTCCAAACTGTTAGAGTCCATGTTCTAATATTTGAGGCCGGTATAATATTTTGGCTTTTTCAGTTTATTGACTTTCCAAGTTCATAGGCTTTTTTCAAATAGTTCGAGCTTTGAATATCACCTATATGCCTTACATTTCCGGCACATATGATGCCTATATCCTCGAGGCCGAAGAAGTCCAGCGTTTCCTTATACTGCAGCAATATGGAATCGAACACTGATGAAAGGGAGGATGCGGCGGCCAAAATCAAGCCGAGCTTTTTTGTTTTAAAGCTGTTGCGGATGGGGTTGTGAAGTCTGTCAACAATGGCTTTAAGCTGTGCGCTGAGTCCATAGAAATATACCGGCGAGGCAACTACGATTATGTCAGCCTCACTGAGCTTTTTGTAAACCTTGTCCATGTCATCCTGCTTAAAACAGGAGTGAGCCGCATTTGTAAAACAGTAGTCACAGCCTATGCAGGGCTCAACGTTGTAGTCGGCAACCGATATTATTTCCACATCGTTATTGATTTTTGCACCATTGGCAAAGGCATTGGCCAAGAGGTCGGTGTTGCCGCCTTTGCGGTTACTGCCCATTATTATAACAATTTTACTCATATTTTCACTCTTTTCTCATGTTTTTATGTTATTGTAAAA
>JAJQDF010000313.1 GCA_021202325.1 Clostridiales bacterium
TGATAATAGCTTCCCATAACGTCAAACGTAACGCAATACTTAGATTCATCAATATTTTTATCCTTAAAATATACTACATACTGAAATTCCGAATCATCTATTTCTTCGCAGACAAAATCACTGCTTTCTTTTTCAAAAATTTCTTTTATTTCATCAATGGAACAGTTTCTTCCTCTTATTTTATCTATAAGTTCCTGAAGAAAATGCTTTCTAGGATTGGAGGCCATTATTTTGTCAATGCCCTCTGAATACACCCTTATGCCGATTCTGCCGTCGGATGCCTTTTCAATATCTGTGCGACCAAGCTCATTGTTTACAAAGACTTTAAAGCCGGCCATCTCAGAGTCTACGGCCTTTTCATCCATGCCGAGAAGATATGCGGCAAGGTCGGGAGTATAGTAAATGCACATACTGCTGTTATGACTCTCGCCAAGCTTAAGCATCATTTCAAATATTGAATCTGACAAATTTTTAAGAAGGTATGAATATCCCTTTTCCATATCACTCATCCCCAGATGTAACCTCCAAAGGTTCAATTTCTCCCTGATCCAAGCCAAGAATAATAAGAATGTCGTCATTTCCGCCCAAAAGCAAGTCGTCAACTATAATAACGGCATTGTCGAAGTAAGGCAGTAAATCCTGTCCCTGGCCTTCTTCCTTGACAATAATCCTCGTATAATCGGTCTGTTCTCCGTTATAGGTAGAAATCTTGCTTATGGTATAACCCTCTGCCTCAAGAACATCCTGAGTTCTGCCGGCAAGACCGATTGTGTCGCCGCCGTTGGATATTTCAATATTTTTGTGCTTGCTGGATGTTATATATTCATCTCCGGAATAGAATATTTCATCTACTGTGGAGCTGACAGAGCTTGTATCAACAATATAATAGCTTGCACCGTCTATTGTCTGTGCATAGCCGGGGATAGTCTCGGTAAGTATTTCACTGGACTTGATATCGCCTATATATTTTACATAGCCAAGCATATCACTTATTGTCATATCGGTTTCAAGATATTCGAAAGCGGCTTTAATAAGCGAAGGCGCATTGCTGATAATTGTATCGGTATCAAGAACCTGCTCAACAAATGCCTGAAGGAACAAATGCTGAACCTCAATACGCCCCAAGTCGCCTGTTACATACTGTCTGTTTCTTACAAGCTGTTCGGCCTTATCCCCGTCAAGGTGCTGATAGCCCTCCTGCAGGTTGATATAAAGTCCCTGCTCAGGATCCGTATAATACATATTATAGGGAACATACATATCAACGCCGCCGATAATATCTACAACGGCTTTAAATGCATCAAGGTTGAACAAAATATAGTTGTCTATCTCAATATCAAGCAAATCTTCAATCTGCATTTCAAGACATTCCATACCCACATCTCCGTCATAGGCGTGAATAGCATTTATCTTAACAACGCTCGGTATATAGCCGCCGTTCTCGCTAATCTTCGTCTTAACAGATGAAAGGACCTCGGTATAAGTGTCCCTAGGGATTGACAAAAGCTTTATTGTTCCGGCCTCGCTGTCGAAGTTTACAACAAATATTACGTCTGTTCTTGTTTCGGCCTCATCGACACCGCAGACAAGGAAATTTACATTAATATCGTCATCACCCTTTAACATTTCACCAAGCACCTCTGTAACCTTCGGTGTGGTTGTATAGCCGTTTTCCGGTGTATATGTGGCTTTTGTATAGGCATAAACTCCTATAAAAAATAAAACTATAAAACAAACAACTATTATCAAAACAGTCTTAATAAAAGATGCCACGGGGCTTTTCTTTTTAGTCTTGCCGTCAGCAATTGCTTTCTTTTTTCCAAACATAAATCAAATCTCCTAATTTCAGCTTTCTATAAGACCTATTATTATCTTTATATCGGTTCCGCCGTCAATGGCAGAAGGATCGGTTACTACGACTGCATCGGTGAACAGTTCGACAAGGTCTTCGCCTATGCCGTCCTCAGGAACATAAATAATGGTAGTATCCTGTTGTTCTCCGTACCATGTGGTAATCGATGTAACATTATAGCCAAGTCCGTTTAACCTCTCCTGGGTTTGGGCGGCATAACCAATTATGTTTCCGCCGTTTGAAACTTCTATTGTATATTCCTTACTGTCGCTGACCTCTTCGGTTTCTGTTTCGTTTTCTTCGGTCTCAATGCCTCTGAAAACTCTGTCGGCCAGAACCTTTATGCCGTCATAGTCAGGGATATACATATTTTCCGCTTCGCCGGGTATGGTTTCCATAGATATCTTGGTTATATCAATCAAAGATATATATTTGAGATAACCGATACAATCCGACAAAGATATATCTGTTTCCACATATTTATATACGGTATTGATAACGCTTGTCAAGTCTGAAATTACATTTTCCGAATCAAATATTTTGCTTATAAGGGCAAGCATGAAGTCATGCTGTGTACTTATTCTGTCTATATCCTGCTGAGCATAGCCCTTTCTGTATCTTACAAGCTGTTCGGCCTTTTCTCCGTCAAGATGCTGATAGCCTTCCTGCAGGTCGATAACAGGGCCGCCTGTATCGCTCATATCCCAGTACATATCCATTGGCACATAGAAATCCACACCGCCTACAGCATCGACAATCTCTCTGAAGGCAGTCAAATTAATTTTTACATAATGGTCTATGTCAATATCAAACATATTTTCTAGGGTTGTAACAAGATATTCATTATTCTTATCTCCCGCATAAGCATACAGCTCTGTTATTTTACACTCGCCGGTTGTTCCGTATTTCGTCGGTATAAAGTCGCCCCTGCCGCTATTTTGCATTTCAAGCATCATGTTGTCGGTCATAAAGACCTGAGTATCCCTCGGTACGGAAACGAAAGCAGTCTCCCCAGTGGTAGTGTCGAAAGACACAACAAAAATAACATCAGAATGAATTTCATCCTCATCGGTTCCGAAAATAGCTACATTTATTTTATTATCCGCCAATGTTGACTCTATGTCGCTTTCGTTAGAAGAATTCATAGCCTCCTGTTTGTCTCTCTGCGACTTAAAGGCCGTCGCCGCCAGCACAAATATTGCCGAAAAAACAAACACTATAACAAAAACAGTAAGCATAAACCTCCCCATG
>JAJQDF010000132.1 GCA_021202325.1 Clostridiales bacterium
TCTTTGTACTTATTAAAATTTGTGATATACTTGTAGTTAGCCATTTAATGCAATAAGATAAATGAAAGGACGAAATTAAATATGAAATTAGGTATCGTGGGCCTTCCCAATGTCGGAAAGAGTACCCTTTTTAATTCTATGACATCAGGAAAGGCAGAGGCAGCCAACTACCCCTTCTGCACAATAGATCCCAACGTGGGCATCGTTGCTGTTCCTGACGAGAGAATTGACAACCTCGCCAAATTATATAACTCAGCTAAAATAACCCCTGCCGTGATTGAATTTGTCGATATAGCCGGACTTGTTAAGGGTGCCAGCAAAGGCGAAGGTCTCGGAAACAAATTCCTTTCCCATATAAGGGAGGTTGACGCCATTGTTCATGTTGTGCGCTGTTTCGAGGACACAAATGTCGTTCACGTTGACGGTTCAGTAAACCCGGTAAGGGATATTGAAACAATAAATCTCGAGCTTATTTTCTCCGACCTGGAAATACTGGAAAGACGTATTGCCAAAACCACAAAGGCCGCCCAAGGCGACAAGAGCCTTAAAAAGGAGCTTGTAATACTGGAAAAGCTTAAGGAAGGTCTCGAGGCCGGAAAGGTTGCCCGTCTTATAGAGTTTGACGATCCCGATGATATAGAGTTTGTAAACAGTCTCACTCTGCTCACAGCTAAGCCGGTGCTTTATGCCGCAAACGTAGGCGAAGACGACTTAGCCGACGACGGAGCCAATAACGATTATGTTAAGCAGGTAAGAGAGTTTGCCGCCGCTGAAGGTTCGGAGGTATTTGTACTCTGCGCCAAAATTGAAGAAGAAATCGCAGAGCTTGACGACGATGAAAAGAAAGAATTTTTAGCCGACATGGGTGTTGGATCCAGCGGCCTTGACAGACTTATTGCCGCCAGCTATAAGCTTCTCGGCCTTATCAGCTACCTTACTGCAGGCCCCACAGAATCCAGAGCCTGGACAATAACAAAGGGCACAAAGGCTCCCGGCGCCGCCGGAAAAATCCACAGCGACTTTGAAAGAGGCTTTATCAGAGCCGAGGTAGTCAGCTATGATGATTTAATGAGACTTGGCTCATACAATGCCGCTAAGGAGCAGGGACTTGTACGCTCCGAAGGCAAAGAATATGTCGTTAAAGACGGAGATGTAGTATTGTTCAGATTTAACGTATGATACAAAGTTCTCAAGGTCATAAATTGGATGCCCGCATCCGCATTTATGACTTTGAGAACTGCAGAGATATGAGAACATAGCCATTTTTCACAGAAAAATCGGCGGGTTCGAATAGCTAAGGATTTCAAGAGCATAATATGCGAAAAAATCCGTGTATCATAATACATCCTTGATGACACAAAATATGAGAACATAGCCATTTTTCACAGAAAAATCGGCGGGTTCGAATAGCTCAGGATTTCGAGAGCATAATATGCGAAGAAATCCGTGTATCATAATATATCCTTGATGACACAAAATATGTGAATATAGCCATTTTCATAAAAAGAACGGGCAGTCTATTTAGGCTTCCCGTTCTTTTTTCGCTATAATATTATATTCGTGTTAATTACTCTGCTACAACCGGTGTTTTCTTCTTTGTGCTTCCTATGATTGCTCCAACAACATATCCTACTATGAACGGAACAACCCATCCGAATCCCTGCGCATGTAAGGGAACCATGTTTACAAATGTCGATATTACCGGAACATTGGGAGCATAGGATACAACAAGCTCCAAGAGCGAAACTACCGTTACCATATATAATGCTCCTCTGTTGGCTGTATCATTGGGCGTAACCTTTCTCAATATAAGAATGAGAAGCAGGCTGAGTCCAACGGAATAAAATGTTGCGTAAAGCGGGTTTATAATAGCAAGAAGTCTGTCAAGGCCTATCAATGATACAAACATACTAACGACACACCAGAATATTGATATATAGCGATATTTAACTTTGCCCTTTAATTCCTTGTAGACGAACTGAGAAGTAGCTGTTGTTTCTCCTATTGCTGTTGTAAGGCAGGCAAGTGTAACTGCCACGCCAAGGATCTGGCGCATTATTGTGCCGCCGCTCATTTCAATAAGGCCGACAAGCAGTGATGCATTTCCGATAGAAGAATCGAAATGGCTTCCTCCGCAGGCGCCTAAGTAAAGAAGACCGCCGTAAATAACCGAAAGACATATGAAAGCAACTATGGCCGCTTTAAGAGTAGCCTTTCCGCATTCCTTAGCGCTCGTATAACCCTTTGCTTTAACCGCACCGAGGAATACAGAGGCCATAAGGAACGATACAATCAGGTCTCCTGTGTTGTAGCCTTCAAGAAGCGAGTTTACAAGCGATCCTCCTCCGCTTATTCCTGTATCCACCGGAGTATCAACCGGCGCAATGATATTTTTAATTACAATTCCAAAAAGAATAATAACCATCAACGGAGTAAGTATTTTTCCTATATTGTCAAGTGCGTTTTCCTCTGTCTTTGTAAAGAATATAACTACTATGAAATATATAATAGCTGCCGGAATATAAGGTATTGCGCTTGATATAGACTGAAGTCCAAGCTCAACACCAACGGCTGCGGTTCTGGGAACAGCGGCAAACTGACAACCTGTTACAAGTGCTACAGCTAAGTAAATTTTATAATATCTTACACCAACATGGTCATACATCCACTGCTCCATATCATCCATATAACCGAATATTACAATACATAACAGCGGAAGCGTTACTCCTGAAATTACAAGTCCTATTATGCCCGGAAGCCACTAACTTCCTGATTCAAGTCCCATCATCGGCGGGAATATCAGATTTCCTGCGCCGAAATATGTAGCAAAAAATGCAAGGCCTAAAAATAATATTTCAAATCTTCCTTTTTTCTTTCCCTCTTCCATAGAATCGGTCCCCTCCTTTTTAATTAATACCCATCGTGCGGCAATATATTGTTTGCTTACCGCCCATTGGCAGTTGTTTAACATCCATCAAGCCTTGATAGGTTTATTCTACTAAACTTGAGCCAATTCGTGAAATATCTAAAAGTTACCGAAAGCTATAAATATTTTGTATGACGATAAAAACAATCGTTCAAAGTCTCTGACC
>JAJQDF010000282.1 GCA_021202325.1 Clostridiales bacterium
ATAATTCTTTGCGGCAAACACGGCCGCCGCATCGTTCTGCTCCTCAATGGAGTCGAAACAGCTTACCAAGTCGGCAGGCTCGCTTCTTTTGCCCTCCAGGCTGTCGGAATATATTCTTTCGGCAAGCTTCCTGTATACTTCGCCCTCGAATTCATCGGGCTTTATTACCGCAAACACAGCCTTAAGCACTCTGCCGTTTTCGGCCGCCAGCGAAAGTATGGTTCTCTGAGCCTCTATTATTCCCTTTGGTCTTGTGTCCCTGCTTTCCTTGTCGTTATACAGGCGTTTTCTCTTTTTTTCAGCTTCCTTCATGAACTCGCCTTCGGAAGCATCCATTATTTTTTTAACCCGGCCCCTCAGAGCCGCTTCATCAATACCGCATACCGCCGCAGTTTCCTTGGTATATACGTCTCTTTCAATATCGCTTGTTACATCGGCTAGGATTTTGGCTGCTTCCTCCGCAAAACGCACCCTGTGATCTGCATTGTCCATGTTATAATTTTTCTTAGCGCAGTTTATCCTGAATGTTATGTGGCTGACTGCATCAACAAGAAGCTTTGAAAATTCCTCCGAACCATATTTTTTTAAAAACTCATCGGCATCCTTCGCGCTTGTCACCTGCGTGACCTTTACATTAAAGCCGCCCTGAACAAGAACCGGTATTGCTCTGAGCGCCGCTCTTGTTCCGGCCTCGTCGCTGTCATACAGAAGTATGACGCTGTCGGCAAGCTTCCTTAAAGTTCTTGCGTGGTCGCCGTTGAAGGCCGTTCCAAGCCCTGCAACAACGTTGGGGAACCCTGCCTGATATATGCTAATCATATCCATATATCCCTCGACAAGTATTATTTCCCGTTTTCTGGCCGCCCTTGCAAAATTCATGCCGTAAAGGGTTTTGCTTTTATTAAATACAACCGTTTCCGGCGAGTTTAAATATTTCGGTTCTCCCTTGTCTATTACTCTGCCTCCGAAGGCTATCGCCCTCCCCTGAAGGTCGAATATCGGAAACATGAGCCTGTTAAAAAACCTGTCGTATAGTCCTCCGTCCTTGCCTTCCATTACAAGGCCGCTTTTTACCATTGTCTCCCGACTGAATCCCTTGTCATTCAAATATCTGTACAGATGATCTCTGCCTGATGGAGCATATCCTATTCCGAATTTTTTCTGTATATCCTCTCTTACGCCTCTGCCGTTGAGATAGGCAAGCGCCCTCTCGCCGTTTTTGCTGTGAAGCGCCGCATAATAATATCTCCCGGCGGCCTTATGGGCTTCATATATTTGCTGTTTAAGCTTTTCAGCCCTTGCCGCCTCCGCCGAATATTCCGGCTCGGGAAGCACGATATGCGCTCTGTCGGCAAGCCTTCTTACCGCCTCAAGGAAATCGCAGTTTTCCATCCGCATTATGAAGCTGTATACATTTCCGCTTTCTCCGCAGCCGAAACAGTAGTAAAACTGCTTGTCCGCACTTACCGAAAAGGACGGCGTAGACTCATTATGGAAGGGGCACAGCCCAAAATACGAGCTTCCCTTGGGTTTAAGGGTTATATACTCCGAAACCACGCTCACTATGTCGTTTTGCATCCTTATCTCATCAATAAGCTCCTGAGGATAACGCATTTATATTACCACCTGTTCCGCTTATAATATTTCGACACTAAATGTCAAAAACCCTTCTTTAACAACATTAAAAATCCGTTTCCGCCCTTAGTACAGCCCATATCAGTATATGCTCCATGCGCTCGGAACAAAGAGATCTTCAAATCTTGTTATGGCAAATCTGTCCGTCATGCAGGCTATATAGTCGCAGACAACGGTGTCCTTATATTCTCCGTTTTTTATAAGATGTATGAATTCATCGTCCATCTGATCGATATTTTCCAAATAATATTGATACAGAAATGTTATCATTCTGTTTACCTTAGCCTTTTCCTTGAGGGCATTGTCGCTGAGATATACCGTCTTAAACATAAACTCTCTCAGCCCTCCGAGGGTTTCCCTCATATCGCTGCTCATTTTGACATCTCTTATGCCCTCGCTGTTGGCTATTGTATCCCTAATCATGGCGTTTATCCTAGAACTGGATGTGTCGCCAAGCACATCCTTAAACTCCTGGGGTATATCCTTTATTACTCCGGCTCTTATGGCATCGTCAATGTCATGGTTCGTATAGGCTATTTTGTCTGACAGCCTTACCACAAGTCCTTCCATTGTGGACGGCTTGCAGCTTGTCCTGTGATTCAATATGCCGTCTCTAACCTCCCATGTCAGGTTGAGTCCCTGTCCGTCCTTTTCCACAATGTCCACAACTCTCAGGCTCTGCTTGTTATGCTCGAAGCCTTCCCTGTGGAGCGAATTAAGTGTTTCCTCGCCGGCATGACCGAAGGGTGTATGTCCCAGGTCGTGTCCCAAGGCTATGGCCTCGGTCAAATCCTCATTCAATGACAGTGCCCTGGATATTGTCCTGGCTATCTGGGAAACCTCCAACGTGTGGGTGAGCCTTGTTCTGTAGTGGTCGCCCTCCGGTGAAATGAACACCTGGGTTTTGTGCTTCATTCGTCTGAAAGCCTTGCAATGGAGTATTCTGTCTCTGTCCCTCTGGAAATCGGTACGGATGTCGCACTGTTTTTCTTCACGGAGTCTGCCCTTTGTTTCAGCACTTTTTGCTGCAAAAGGCCCCAATATTTTATCTTCAATTTCCTCCTGTTTTTCACGAAGCACCATATCAAATCACCCCATTTTTATGCCCTGCACAAAATAAGTTTATATAATTATAAATACGCCAAAAAAGGCTGATTTCCTTCAAAAAAGCATTAAATTTTAATATTAAATTTCGGTAAATATAAACAAACAGCACCCGATAAGTCAGGCATAACATTTTCCGAAAAATGCGCATTAAAAAAGGGAGCCAAAGGCTCCCGAGTTAATGATCATTCATCTTCATCGTCAAAATCTGCGAACTCGTTGAGTACCGGAATTACCGTTCCGCAGGCAGGGCACGTCAGCTCCTCCTCGTTTTCCAGTATTTCCTCGTCAACCTCCAGCTCCTGGCCGCAGCTGGGGCATATGAAGGCGTAGCTGTAC
>JAJQDF010000007.1 GCA_021202325.1 Clostridiales bacterium
TGGTGCTTTCTTATTTTATCTATTTATTTTTCCTACAAAAACTTTACGCTAGCATGTACAGTATCATAAAAGCGGTAGAATGGCACAAGGGCAAATTCGTCCTTTTCCTGCACTTTCTGTGCTGCCTCTTGGAAACCGGAGAGCATGGAACGCTCACCGCCGGAGAGGTGCTTGCCGGAGTTCCCGTGCTTACGAATCTCTGCGAACACATTCTGCATGACAATAAACTGATAAGGCACAAATGGGAAATTATCAGAAAATTCCTGCAGCCCTTCAAATCCTCTAATATCAGCAGCACTAACATCTTGGAACTTATACAAATTCCGAAGGCCGGAATCGTTTGTATCATAAACTTCCTGCAGGCGCTTCTCGTATTCCGGCTTCTTCTTCAGCACACGCTTTTGGATTACCTCATCTATAGAAGAAGATGATAGGGAGAGGCGTGTTTTGAAACGTGCCTGAATACGTGAAAATTCAGCCTCACGTACTTTGATAATCTCATCAATTGCCTCCTGACCGGTACAAACCACCCAGACTTTTCCCTGGCATTCGCTGCCGAGCTTCTCTGTCAAGGACTGGAGGTTAAGGAGCATATCTGTATCCGTGCCGACATACTGGCCAACCTCATCGACCATAAACAGCAGGCGGAAATTCTTTGGCTTAGAATCAACATAAGCCTTTATGTCTTCCACAAGGCTGGCGATGGAATACTCCTCAGAAGATTTATCCTGATACCAGTTCCGTGCATCTTCCTCGCTCATATCCAGAACTTCCATCAGCGTAGGAATGATTATCTTCCCGTTGAAAGCAAATGCTTTGCGTTGTTCCAACCACGGTTTCCCTTTTTTTTGCTCATATACACGCTGGAACTCTTCAGTCTTTCCCTGCTGATCAATGTACTGCTCCAGCAAAGCGAGCTTTAAATTCTCACCGTAAAAGCCGAGATGCTTATAAAACATCTTTGCAAAAACACGGAGAACAGCAGTATTGTCCTTTTTAATGGAACCTTCGATATCAATATTAAATAAAATAGTCTCTGTATCATATCGGGTAGAATTATCAATCAGCATAAATGTCGCCGGATCATCCGCAAACTTGCTGCGGAACATCTCAACGGTCGGAATGCCATTCACACGTTTATTTTCCAGCAGATAGGACAGCATTTTCAAAAAATGAGATTTACCACTTCCAAAAAATCCTGAAATCCATACACCGATATCATAGGTTGGATTAATAAAACTTTCGCTGTAAAAATCAAAGAAGCTGATAAAGTGTTTTTTCAGTTCCTTCGTGATAACATATTCCTGTACTTCCTGCCTTGTGACATCCTCCGAATCCTGGTCTACTTTGATGACTCCATTGATAGGGCGGTTGATATCCTCTGCAAACATTTCTCTTATCTTCATAGTTGTGTTCCTCCATCTATATCACGTTAAAAGCTCTGTAATAGTCGCTTGGCTTCAATCTGTCAAAAAGTTTCAAATGCCGCCCGTCAAATTCTCCCGGATACATAACCAAAATAGGAACATCTGAAAAATGAACCTGCATAGATTCCAGCAAAGTATGAACCCTCATGAATGGGAACACATCGCCGACTCCAGTAAGCAGGATTACGTTTCCATGTTCATGCGGAGAGTACAACATTTTATCTATAAATTCACCTACACCAATTGTACCGTAAAGCTGCTCCAGGAGATATTCCGAGCCATCGTTTTCTTCCAGCTCCGATATTTCTTCCAATATTCCCATATCATCACACAGGGAAATAAACATCTTATACAAATCATACTCAATTAAGTGGCAATTTAAAGACTGGTCCGTCTTCAGCTGCCCAATAAAATGACGAACTACCATTTCGTCCGCAGCATCATAACAAAAAATGCGGATGTTAACCTCATTACTTAATCCTTTGCCATCTAAAAAATCTCGTTCCTGAATCAAAGCCCTTAAGCTGTCAAGTCTCTCATTTAGATTACCCATGTTACATATTCCCCCTCACAGTACGGCAATTGCCATACCATTATCCAAAGCAATTAAATGCTATGAGCGCCTGTGTATTTCTACTTTCCCGGATAGACCTCTCCAGTATAGGGCAAATCAGCACCGGATTCAGTTTTTTTGATTTTGTGCTGTCAAGATACTCATTGTCTACCAACAGCTTTACGATAACCTGTTTTAATTTTTCAATTGTCGAATCGCTCCAAGAAGCTACCCAATCATCCTGTTCCTGAAGGTCCAGAAAGAATCCGTTTACATCTATTTTACCAAAGGAAGTGTCCAATAAACGGTACTTTTCACCAATTACTGTAATCATAAAATCCCAAATCAACCGGTACTGCTTCATCATTGCATACAGACATATCTGTTTTGCTGTATCCTGTGGGCAGCTAGCAATTGCCTCCACAAGAGAATAATCTTCCAGCGTATCTAGGCGTCTCAGACAAGTAAGGGCCATCCTCCGCACGGATTTCTCCGTCGGATACTGGAACAGATTATCTGTAACAATTCGGTTCACAACTTCCTCTCGTGACAATCCCTCTGTCACCAACTTTGCTGTCGTCCTTGTCTCATAAAAAAGGAATTGTTCCCTCGTAATCACAGCACTATATGGGCTTTTGGCCTTCAAAGCTGCTGTATTCTTTATTGTCATTCGCTGACCTCCTCATCAGGAACAAAATCTAATATATCGCCAACATTACAATTCAGAGCTGTACAAACCTTCAATAGTATATCCATACTCACTGTCTCTCCCTTTGACAGCTTCGTCATTGAATTCCAGCTGATTCCTGCAACTGCCTGGAGATCTTTCTTCATCATGTCCTTATCAATCAGCAATTTCCATAATTTCTTATAACTCGGCTTCATTTCGTTACCTCAAAACTCTTCTTAAAATTGTAATTTACCAGTCGCATAGCGTGGTTTAACAAAAAGCACACTCTAATGGAAAAAGTATAACATACTACTCTTGTTTTTACAAGGTCACCTCACGAAACAAATGATTCGTTCGTATATTTCAACAGAATCTCTCAGACACCTGCCTTCGAAACTGTTTATATCC
>JAJQDF010000025.1 GCA_021202325.1 Clostridiales bacterium
CAGGAAGCATTGTGTAGTCTTCGCTATTGATGTAAGCGGGAGCATCAAGTGTAACTGTTTCTGTTCCAACTGACATTGTTGTTGCACCGATTGTGATGACGATCTTTCTTGATGTTGTAGAGTCGTCCTGGTCACGGGCAGCTGTAACAACCTCTACATAGCTGTCGTTAACTGTTACTGCACTGTACTTGAAGATACCATTAAAGTCATAACCATAGACATCTTTATTGCTGCTATCATAATCTTCGTCATCTTCTATCATAGAATCTACAGCAGTAAATTCGTAATCGAATACATTTGTTTCATAGTAATCGTCCTGAGCAGTTCTGTCATCTTCATCGTTGTGTGAATTCTCCCAAAGAATATTGTTAGCCTGAACGTTCTTAAGAGCATATCCGCCTACAGGAAGAGTTCTATCAAGGTAAAGCTCAAGTCCACTGATTGTAATTGTTGAAGCTTCTGTTGAAGAATCTTCAACTGTAATTGTGAGCTGTGCTGTACTTGTGCCACTTTCGATATCAACATCTACTTCTATGTCACCTTCTGTTACTTCATAAGTTCCGGCATCTTCAAAATCCATCTTTTCTACTGTAAAGATAATTTCGTCGCCATCTTTAAGAATGCCTTCTACAGCCTCTGTGATAACGATTTCGTTTACTGGTACATATCTGTAGTCGATAAGTACTTCACTTGTCTTAGCCTCTACTGTGTAAGGAGCTACAACAGTTGCAACTGTGAACTCAACATCATCGAATTCTCCGCCGAGTGTTACTGTAACATCGCCTTCAAATGAGGGTGATGCTGAAAGAATAAAGGCTATTTCCATATCTGTAGCTTCAGATTCTTTGCTTTCGCCATAGTTATAGATTGTTACAACGTTTTCATCAATTTCATATTCAAAATAATATGTTTCAGTAGTATCTGTAACTACACCGTCAAGTGCGCTACCATCGATATCTACAACCTCAATACCTTCGGGGAATGTAAATGTAGCTTTTCTTGATGTGTTAAGAATATCGCCTGTGTTCTCTTCAATGTAGATTGATAATGATTTACCTTCATTGTCTTCGTTGTTCTGAGGAAGCTGTCCTGCATAAAGTACAGGAAGATCATCATCGTCTACAGAGTATGTAACAGCCTCTTCTACCATCTTTGCTACTTCAAGTGTAACTGATGAGAAGTCCTTACTTGAAACTTTAATCTTAGCTACATCGCCTGCTGAAGCCTTTTTATCAGCTACAAGGCAAATGTTACTGATAATGATGTCAACAACATCACTAGATGAAACTGAAGTAGGTGTAATAATAATCTCATCATCATCTTCAACTGCAACAGTACCTACAAATGAACTATTTAATGTGGCGATTATTTTAGAGACATTTATTGGATTTCCGCTTTCATCAGCAAGTGCATAGTAGTCACCATCTGAGTTTGCAGCATATCCATAATTATTAGAAGCTGTTACTTTTGTAATGTTAAATGTATAGTTTCCGCTAAGCTTAAGCGTTATAGGAGTATTCTTCGTAATAGCTCCGTTAACTAATCCTTCGATTACTATATCTTCAAGAGTGTCTTTTCTAGTAGAATCCTCTACAAAAGTAATAACACCCTCTGAGTAAATCGAAACTTCATCATCGGTTACTTCTGCTATAGTAGCGCTAATGCTTGTAAAGCCGCTTCCAGAATATCTTGTGAAGCTTGCAGTAACGTCTGAACCTGCTTCAGTTCCTGTAGCAGAAATAACAAGTATGCAGGCATCTGCTAAAGGTTCAACATAGCATGTTGTACCAGCTGCTGTTTCTGTTTTTGTAATAACTTGATTAAATGTAGCAACGTCGAGTGTAATAATTGCAGTCTTAGAATTTAAAACTGTTACATCAGCAACACCGCTGGATGCTAATTTGGCTGCATCAGCATAATCATTTTCAATTACATAGTCATATCCAGTGCTAGCTTCAGTAAATTCAGCGTTTGTAAGTGTTAATTTTACTTGGAATGTAGGGCGAAGTATTACACCAGTACTTGTTCTATATACATCATATGAACTATCTACACTATTTGCTTTGTTATCAACTTCGGTATCTCCAGTTGCAAAATAAGCATATCCTTTTCCCGCTGCAATTTCAACTGTTCCGCTTCCTACAACATTTATTACAGAATCCTTTGTGAGTTCTATAGTTGTTGTGAACTCGCCATCTTCAGCAACGATAGGAAGGTCAAAAACATCAAGATTAGTGGATGCAAACGCCGTCATGGGAACCATGGCAACAGTCATGATTGCAGCCATTAATAAAGCTAATTTTTTCTTCATTTTGTTGTCCTCCTTTTAAATTTTTTGTTGGGATTTTATCCCTGATTTTACAAAATGAATCTGTACAAGAAGGGGTTCAAAAAGTCTATGGATATGCCTAATCAATTCATAGAAGCGAAAATTAGGCTAAAGAAATGGCTTAAAATCAAGGAAATCTAAAAATTCAAAAAAGATAAATGGCCAAAATTACACAATTTTTTACACAGTTTACACAACTAAAAGTTGTGTAAAATTTGCTGGAAAAGCAGGATTGTATACACGAATTGGGTAAAATTTCATGGAACTATATTAGCTATAAAGGCTACCAAAATTTAATGGGCTCAATTGATTCAGCTTTGTCTGATAAGGCTGAAAAAATCGGCAGTAAAAAATTGGATGACAGGCAAAAAAATAAGCCGTTGGCCGGTTTAAAAATTAGTGGGAAATTATTGAATTCGGTGTCGAAATATGTTATCATAATTTTGCGGAGTTTCCGCAGGATTGCCGTTTGGCGGTTGGTCACTCTCTTAGAAGAGGGGGTGATGCTGATGAAAATAAGACGTTTAACGTTCTGGGAAATACTCCAGCTCGCTTCGTTTATCATTAGCGTTATTAACTTAGTTTTAATGCTTTGTAAATAACCATGGCCGCCTAACTAAAGTTAGACGGTCATCACTAAAATTTTTTAGGACCGACTGCTTGGCTAAAAGCGGCAATCCTTTTCATACATCTATTATAAATCCGGCCGTTGATATTGTCA
>JAJQDF010000032.1 GCA_021202325.1 Clostridiales bacterium
TCTGGACATTGGACGGTGCTGCGTGCCAGTGGCATGCGTTTAGCACGGACCGGAGCGGAAGCGTAGAAGCGTAGAAGCGTAGAAGCGGAGACGCGGAGACCGTAGATGTTCGCAGAACGTAGCAATCAATTTTCATGCATGAAAATTTTAAGGCACCCTAATCGCATTAGAGTGCCCAATTTAAAAAATTATTCAATTATCTCGCTGGTCCATAGTACCTTGCACCGCTGAATCCCAGTATTATATAAAATATACTTGGCAAAAATATCAGCCCTATACCGAAGCCTACGCCCATGCCATAGGCCTTTGCCAGCTTCAAGCTCAGCACAATATACACAATAAAATTAACTACCGGTATTATACCAAGCAGAAACAGCCAGCCGTTGCCCCAGCCTATTTTGAACAGCTTATATGTATTCACAAAGGGAATAATTGATGTCCAACCGGGCTCCCCTGCCTTCTGGAACATTTTCCAAAGTCCCGCAACAAGCAGTACAATCAGCACTAATCCCACAAACGACCGCATAAAGGAAAACATTCCGAAAAGCAGTCTGAATACATTCGTCATTCCATAATGATCTATAGTCATATATTTACCTCCAGTTTTAGTCGAGCAAATTATATTAAGTTTCTACATTTATATAGTACAATAAAAAGCAAGAGTATTTTATAAATTTTTCTTAATCTCATAATTTTGCAAAATATATCTTGCAAATTACCTCCATCCATATTATAATAAGGCAATAATTAATAATAATTATCATTTAGAATATCAGGAGGTAAATACCATGGTTTACGTATGCACAGTATGCGGATATGAATACGACGAAGCTGCCGGAGATCCCGAAAACGGAATCGCTCCTGGAACAAAGTTCGCAGATCTTCCTGCCGACTACGAGTGCCCTTTATGCGGAGTAGGCAAGGACGAATTCGAGCCTAAGGCTTGATACCATTATGATAAAAACAGCAGGGATTTTTTTCTCTGCTGTTTTTATTTAATATGAAAGCACAATCAATATCTACGCTTGTATAGTTAAGAACATAGCTATCAGATAACTTAACCATATAAGTATGCAGCCAATTTTCAAGAGAAAATACGCAGATTACTGATGTAGGTAATTGCAAACGCCAGTAGAACACAGCAATTGTACTTTCATTTATTATGTCGGTCATATAAGTTTATGATTCCACCACTTCAACTTTTCAGGTTCGGGGTTTTCGGTCTCGGCAAAATAAACTGCACAGCGGAATACATATAACACGCATCTATCCTGTCTGCTTCCTGTAAGGGCGCACAGCCTATCATACATTTCTCCGGGGTTCGCTCCCTTTAGAGACTCCACTGTCGTATACCCCAGCGAAATCAAATCCTTCTCCATTTCTTTGCCTACTCCCGGGATTGTTCTAAGGTCACTCATTACTCACCTGCTTATTTACAAGCTTCAACAAAGGACTTAAATATCTTTCTCGAGCTTTCATCGGTTTTGTAGCTGAATTCCGGGTGCCACTGCACCGCCCAAAGATACCGCTTCGCCGGCTCTTCAAAGGCTTCTATTAATTCATCCTCAGATGCTGCCATGACTGCGAGTTTCGGAGCCAACTCCTTAACCGCTTGATGATGCAGGCTGTTTACTCCCAATGTATCCCTTCCGAGTAAGTCATGCAGCTTTGAGCCCTTCACTATATCCACGTAATGAGCTGTTCCGTCATAGGGCTTTGTCATCACATGATGTATATTCGTCGGCCTTTCCGTCGGCAAATCCTGATACAAAGTTCCGCCCAGGAATACATTTATTATCTGTAAGCCTCGGCATATTCCAAGTATGGGCTTATCCTCAGCATAGGCTTTCTCGAAAACAAGCTTTTCAAGGCTGTCCCGGTTCTCAAGCGTCACTCCGCAGCTTCTGTTTTCCTCGCTATAGAGTTTGGGATTTATGTCGTGTCCGCCGGTGAACAAATAGCCGTCAATCGTTTCATCAATTTTGGCCAAGTCCTCAGCGTTTATACCAAAGGGCAGTATTACCGGTATTCCTCCGGCCTCGTATATACCGTCCATGTAGCCCGGCAGCATCCATATGCTTTCCTTCGTTTCATCATACAAAGGCATTACACCTATCATTGGTTTTGAAGCCATGCTTTTACCTCATCTATTCTTTCTTCGGCATTCTCTCTGCCAAGATCGTAAATTTCCCATATTTTAGCCAAGTTTTTCTCGGTTCTGGAAATGTCAACTTCCCTTGTCGGCCTTATTACAAGTATTTCGCCGTTATCCTCCATTTCATTTACATAACGCAAGTTTTCACCATAGCGCAAATGCCTTGTTATCAATGCATCGGCAAATTTGGGATATTGCTTATACATCTTTTTGGACAAAAATGCGCTGTTGGGCTTTGGCAGATAACCCCTTGTTTTGGTCAGCACAACAATAATTCTGTCATAGCCCATCTCCATGAACTTTTTTACCGGTACGCTGTCGCAAACTCCACCGTCCAAAAGCTTTAAGCCTTCGGTTTCAACTATTTTCGTAACAAAGGGCATTGATGCCGAGGCTCTTATAACCTCCATCTGCTCCCTTCCGTCGGTGCATTTTATGTACTCCGGCAAGCCGGTTTCAACATTGCTGCATACCGCATAAAAGTCTATGCCGGAATTTTTGAAAGCTTCATAGTCGAAGGGATCCAGCACATTGGGTATCTGATTGTAGCAGAAATCCGCACCGACCAAATCTCCTGTTTTCAGCAGGCAGTAGGTGCTCATATACTCCTTATTGTTTCTGTATTTCAGCGTATATCTAATGCTTCTGCCCCTCTGTCCCGACACATAGTTTATGCCGTGGATAACTCCGGCCGAAACGCCTATCACTCCGTCTACCTTTATATTATTGTCGTTTAAGACATCAAGGACGCCCGCCGTATATAAGCCCCTCATGGCGCCGTCCTCAAGAACAAGTCCCGTTTTCATACTTAGTGCCTCTTTTCAAATCAATCGTTAATGATAAAAGTTCGTTTATTATGTTTAAATATAAAGT
>JAJQDF010000075.1 GCA_021202325.1 Clostridiales bacterium
GTATAAGTATTAAGCAGGTAATATACCATTTGAAAAAACGGGTATTATCAGCCCGCCTTCATAGGAAGAGGCTGTTTGATTTATATATTATCACCCGAAGGGAGTTGTTATTATGCGGTACAACATTAAAGGAAAAAACATGGAAATCGGCGACAGAACGAGAGAGAAGGTAACAGCCAAGCTGGACAGAGTTAAAAAGCTTTTCCCGGAGGATGCCGAGGCCGTTGTTTTGATTAAGAACGAGAAGCTTGAATATATTGTAGAGGTAACAATACCTATGTCAAAGAGAGTTGTCAGAGCCGAGGTATCGGCAGATGACATGATGGCGGCTGTTGACAAGGCGGTTGATATTATTGAAAGACAGATAATCAGATATAAAAAGAGGCTTAAATCACAGGTTAGAAAGAATGCGGCATTTACAGCCGAGTATGATTCGGTTCCTGTAGCTGACGATAGTCTTGATGATGAGCCTTTATATAAAATTGAGAAGAGCAAGCATTTTGAGGTAAGACCTATGTCGGCAGAAGAGGCCGTAATGCAGATGGAGCTTTTGGATCACAGCTTCTTTGTATATAGGGACGATGAAACAGAGGCTATAAACGTAGTATATAAGAGAAAAGACGGCTCCTATGGCTTGATTGAGCCCGAATAAACGATATAAGTATTGTCCCTCCTAAGCGGAGGGGCAATTTTTTTGGATTGAAGCCATATTTCGAACTGATTTAGGCCTTTTGAGGTTAAATTTTTCTTAAAGTTAAATTTTTTGTTGCTACCTATTTATAAATCTGTTAAACTATTATATTGTGGATGGACTATGTAGAAATACAATAGTAAAATAATAAAGAGGTGCGCAAATAAATGAGTTTTCTTGAAAAAATATTTGGAAACTACAGTGAGAAAGAATTAAAGAAGATTGAACCGATTGTAAATAAAATTGAAAGCTATGACAGTGCTATGCAGGCACTTTCCGATGATGAGCTGAAAGCCAAGACCGATGAGTTCAAAGAGAGACTTGCAAACGGCGAGACTCTCGATGACCTCCTTCCCGAGGCTTTTGCGGCGGTAAGAGAGGCGGCATGGCGAGTAAGACAGATGAAGCCCTTCAGAGTACAGCTCATAGGCGGAGTTGTCCTTCATCAGGGACGTATTGCAGAGATGAAAACAGGTGAAGGAAAAACCCTTGTTGCTGTCATGCCTGCATATCTCAATGCCCTTGAGGGTAAAGGCGTTCACATTGTTACGGTAAACGATTACCTGGCAAGCCGTGACGCCGAGTGGATGGGTGAAATTTTCAGATTTATGGGACTGAGTGTCGGCTGTATTCTTAACAGCCTCACAAGTGCCGAAAGACAGGAAGCCTATGCCTGCGACATAACATATGCCACAAATAACGAGCTTGGCTTTGACTACCTGAGAGACAACATGGTTGTCCGTATAGAAAACCTTGTTCAGAGAGGACTTCACTATGCCATCATAGACGAGGTTGACTCCATCCTCATCGATGAAGCAAGAACACCGCTTATCATTTCGGGAAGCGGAACAAAGTCAACACAGCTCTACGAGATTGCAGACAATTTCGCCAAGAGCCTTAAAAAGGGACGTATCCTCAATGAGGAGGAAGCCCTTAATCCATTAATAAAGGAAGAAATTAAAGAGGAGGGAGATTTTGTTGTCGATGAAAAAGCAAAGTCAGTTACACTTACCCAGCAGGGCGTCGAAAAAGCAGAAAAATTCTTTAACATCGAAAACCTCTCGGATCCGGAAAACATTGAAATTCTCCATCACATTAATAATGCTCTTAAAGCAAACTATAACATGTTTAAGGACCAAAACTATGTTGTACAAAATGATGAAATCCTGATTGTTGATGAATTTACCGGTCGTATAATGCCCGGAAGAAGATATTCAGACGGCCTCCATCAGGCTATTGAGGCTAAGGAGAAGGTAAAGGTAAAGAGAGAGAGCAAGACTCTTGCCACAATAACTTTCCAGAATTTCTTCAATAAATATGAGAAGAAAGCCGGTATGACAGGTACTGCCCAGACAGAAGAAGCCGAGTTCAGAAATATTTACAACATGGACGTTGTATGTATTCCCACAAATAAGCCGGTAATAAGAGATGACAAGACAGATGTTGTATATACCACAGAGGGCGGCAAATTCAGAGCTGTTGTAAAAGAAATTATAGAGGCCCACGAAAAGGGACAGCCGGTCCTTGTCGGTACTGTAACAATAGAAAAATCCGAGCTTTTAAGCTCCATGCTTAAGCGTGAGGGAATACCTCATCAGGTGCTCAATGCCAAATACCATGAAAAAGAGGCCGAGATTATCGCCCTTGCCGGACAGATGGGAGCAGTAACAATCGCCACAAATATGGCCGGCCGTGGTACCGATATTCAGCTTGGCGAGGGAGTTAAGGAGCTTGGCGGACTTAAAATAATAGGTACAGAAAGACATGAGTCAAGACGTATCGATAACCAGCTTCGAGGCAGATCAGGACGTCAGGGAGATCCCGGAGAATCCAGATTCTATATATCAATGGAAGACGACCTTATGCGTCTGTTCGGTTCTGAAAAGACTAAGGAAATGGTCGAGAAAATGGGCATCGGCGAGGATGAGCCCATTGAACACGGAATGCTTTCAAAGGCCATAGAGAGCGCCCAGAAAAAGGTTGAGGGCAATAACTTTGCCACTCGTAAACGCCTCCTTGAGTACGATGAGGTTATGAATGAACAGCGTGAGATAATATACGGCGAGAGAAAGCGTGTACTTACCGGCGAGAACCTGCGTGACAGCATACAGGGCATGATTGACCAGATAATAACCAGAACTGTTGATAACTACATTCCCGACGAAACACCCGTTGATGAGTGGGATATGATAGGCTTCAATGAGGGAATACATGCTATTATTCCTCTTAAGGGCAATTTCCTTATACCTGAGGATAAAAAGGCCACAGTTACAAAGGAAAGCTTCAAGGGCGATATACAGAAGATTGCCCATAGACTCTATGAGCTTAAGGAACAGGAAATCAATGATGAGGAAAAAATGCGTGAGCTTGAGCGTGTTGTTATGCTTAAGGTTATCGACTCCAGGTGGATGGATCATATCGACGATATGGACCATATGCGCCAGGGCATCAGCCTTCAGTCCTATGCTCAGAAGGATCCCCTCATTGAGTATAAATATGTAAGCTATGATATGTTTGAGGAAATGAGCAACAGCATCCAGGCTGACACCGTTAAGACACTTTACCGTGTAAGGGTTGTGACAGAGGCTAAGCGTGAGGAAGTGGCTAAGCCTATGTTCACCAACAAAGACGACTCGGCTGTAAATAAACCTAAACAGAGAAAGACCGCCAAGGTGGGCAGAAATGATCCATGCCCCTGCGGAAGCGGAAAGAAATACAAGAACTGCTGCGGAAGAAATGCATAATTAGATAGGAGTAAGTATTATGTTTGAACTTGACCAGATAGGAAATGAATTATCTCCCTATGAAGATAAGCTCAAAGATATGGGAAAGCTTTTGGGAATTGAAGAAGCAAAGGAAAAAATAGCGGAGCTGGAGGAGATTTCCGGCGATCCGGATTTTTGGAGCGATATGACCAAAAGTCAGAAAACAATGCAGACAATGAAGGGACTTAAGGATAAAGTAAACGGCTATGAGTCTCTTGTGTCAAAATATGAGGATATATATACACTCATTGAGATGGGCAAGGAAGAGGAAGATCCCGAGCTTCTCGATGAGGTAAAGCAGGAGTCGGAGGAGTTTAAGGAAAGCTATGAAAAGCTGAGAATATCCACACTTCTCGACGGAGAGTATGATAGACATAATGCCATTGTTACTCTCCATGCCGGCGAGGGCGGAACAGAGGCCTGTGACTGGGTTAGTATGCTCTACAGAATGTATACAAGATGGTGCAGCAAAAAGGGGTTTGGCTTGGAAACACTGGACTATCTTGAAGGCGAGGAAGCCGGAATTAAGTCGGTTACATTCCAGGTAAACGGCGAAAATGCATACGGCTATCTTAAAAGTGAAAAGGGCGTACACAGACTTGTGCGCATATCGCCCTTTGACTCATCGGGAAGAAGGCACACATCCTTTGCCAGCTGCGATGTTATGCCTGAAATAGACGATGATGTTGAGATAGAAATTAAGCCTGATGATATCCGTGTGGACACATACCGTTCCAGCGGTGCCGGCGGCCAGCACGTAAATAAGACTTCATCGGCTATCCGTATTACCCATTATCCGACCGGTATTGTCGTACAGTGCCAGAACGAGCGAAGCCAGTTCAGCAACAAGGACATGGCTATGAAAATGCTGAGATCCAAGCTCTTGGAGCTTAAGATTGAAGAAAACATGAAGAAGCTTGCCGAGATAAGGGGTGACATAAAGGAAAACACATGGGGAAGCCAGATTCGTTCCTATGTATTTATGCCCTATAACCTTGTTAAGGATGTAAGAACAGGCGAGGAAACAGCCAATGTTGCTGCGGTTATGGACGGAGAAATAGACAGATTTATAAACGCATATTTGAGCTGGATACATTAAAATAACAATAACTTAACCCTCTGGGAGCTTCACCAGAGGGTTTTTAAAGACAGCGGTGATTTATTTTGAAGGAAATAACCATAACTAAAAATGATAGCGGACAGCGAAGCGATAAATTTCTTATGAAGTATTTTTCTAAGGCGCCAAAGGGATTTGTCTACAAGATGATTAGGAAAAAGAGGATAAAGCTGAACGGAGGCCGTGCCGATGGCAATGAAATACTTAATGAGGGCGACAAAATACAAATGTACCTTTCTGACGAAACCATGGCCGGCTTTATGGAGAAAAAAACTGTCGTCCATTCGGAAAGAAAGTTTGATATTGTCTATGAGGATGAAAATGTTCTCGCTGTCAATAAGTCTGCAGGAGTGCTGTCCCATTCCGAAAGCGCTTATGATAAGGATACGCTTATAGACCAAATACTGAGCTATTTAAACGAAAAGGGCGAATATAACCCCGAGCAGGAAAATTCCTTTACACCGGCACTGGCTAACCGTCTTGACAGAAATACAAGCGGCATTGTGCTGGCCGGAAAGACCGCCGATGCGCTAAGACAGATAAACGAAGCTGTAAAGACAAGAAAGATAAAAAAGCTGTACAAAGCCATAGTTTGCGGAACAATTGAAAAGGGCGGGAGACTGGAGGACTTATACAGCAAGGACAGAGAAAGAAATAAGGCGGCGCTGGGAGAAGGGGACAAAAAAATAATAACAGAATATAAGCCGCTTAAAACCAAAGATGGATATACAGTTGTTGAGGTTAAGCTTATTACCGGAAAATCCCATCAGATAAGAGTGCATATGGCTTCTATGGGCTGTCCGATAATAGGCGATATAAAATACGGAAATGCCGAAGAAAATGCCTATTTCAGAAAAAAGGCAGGCGTAAAGAGACAGCTTCTCCACGCTTATAGACTGGAATTCGGCGGATTTTGCGGCGGGCTTGAACATTTAAACGGCAAAGTGATAACAGCCGATGAGCCTGAAGATTTCAAAAGAGCCGAAAAGATTATATTCGGATGAGAAATACAGGCGTTGTAAATGTTGAATTTATCGAGTATACTTATAGTATTGGATGATTTTTAAACATGGTGGTGCCTGCAGAGCAGGCATGTGATTTTGATTGGGGGATCGTTATGGCACAGACAGTTCTTGTAGTTGATGATGAGAAAAATATTGTTAATATCATAGCCTTCAACCTTAAAAAGGAAGGTTACGATGTTATTACGGCAGAGGACGGGGAGCAGGCGGTGGAAATTGCCAATGAAAAGAAGCCTGACCTTATACTTCTGGATATAATGATGCCGAAGATGGACGGCTATGAGGCTTGCAGAAAAATAAGAGAAAAGCATAATATGCCTATAATAATGCTTACGGCAAGGGCAGAGGAGCTGGATAAGGTTCTCGGTCTTGAAATGGGCGCCGATGACTATGTTACAAAGCCCTTTGGAACAAGGGAGCTTATTGCAAGGGTTAAGGCCAATCTGAGGCGTGCGGTAATAAAGAGCGAAGAGCCTAAAAAATCGACAAATGTGCTTACATTCGGTAAGCTGGAAATAGATTTGGATAAATTTGAGGCCAGAAAGGACGGCAAGGTTCTTGAACTGACATTCAGGGAGTTTGAACTGCTTAAGTTTTTGGCGCAGAACCTTACACAGGTATTTTCGAGGGAAACACTTCTCGAAAAGGTATGGGGATATGAATACTACGGCGATGTGCGTACTGTTGATGTAACGGTCAGACGTCTTAGAGAAAAGCTCGAGGACAATCCCGGCAAGCCGGAGTACATACTTACAAAAAGAGGCGTTGGCTACTATTTCGGGGGAAATTAAGGTGATTTGATTGAAAAGCATAAAATGGAGACTCATTGCCATATATTTGGGCCTTGTTTTCATTGTTATGATAGTGACAGGCTCGTTTATATTGCTGAGTATGAAAAGCACTGAAATAGATAAAGCCAAATCACAGCTGGAGCTATATGCCGAAAAGGTAAGCGAACAGGTTGTGGAAAGCTACGATGAGGCCGATTTCCAGACAGGACTGGAGCAGTTCTCCAGGACAAGCTCTTCCGACAGTCAGATACAAGGAAATATTATAAGCGAAACCGGCGAAACGGTGGCTTCTACGACTGTTTCACAGCCGCCTTTCCCCAGCTACAACAATTCGGTTGTAGCCATGGCGCTTTCCGGAGAAACGGGATTTGACGATTCAAGAAAGGACTTGGAAAGCGACGTCACATGGATATGCTATGCGATGCCTGCCATGACTATAAACGGAACGGTTAAATATGTCGTTTATGCACAGATGAACGCTTCGTCTATGCAGGAAAGCCTTGCCCAGACTACGCAGACCATCATAGTTGCCATACTTCTTGCGCTCGTTCTTGCTGTTATTATGGCCTACGTATTTGCTAAGACCATTACAGGCCCAATACATCAGCTTACGGAAAAGGCTAAGATTTTGGCCGAAGGCGACTTGAAGCAGAACGTGGAGGTTCATTCCAATGATGAGATTGGACAGCTGGCGGAAAGCTTCAACTATATGGCTTCGGAGCTTAACAAAACCGTCGGCGAAACATTCAGGGAGAAAAATAAACTGGAGGCCATTCTTCACAACATGACCGACGGAGTTATCTCCTTCGACAGAAACGGCGAAATAAGCCATGCCAATACCGTTGCGGCGGAAATGCTGGAAATGGATAAACTTGACTTTACTCTGGATATGTTTACAAGAAAGTATGCCTTAGAACTTGATGATAACGGCAAAGACGATGAGGAAGGACAGGCCGTACAGCTTCAGTATACATTCCCTGTTGGAGAGAAATATATCAACGCCAGCTTTTCTCCGTATTTCAACGAAACAGAGGAAATAGAGGGAATTGTTGTTGTACTTCAGGATATAACCAAGCAGAGAAAGCTTGACGAGATGAGAAAGGAATTTGTGGCAAACGTTTCCCATGAGATGAGGACTCCGCTTACGACCATAAAGAGCTATACCGAAACCCTTATGTTCGGAGCCTGGGAGGAAAAGGATGTTGCCATGGATTTCCTTAACATAATAAACAATGAGGCCGACAGAATGTCGTTCCTTGTAAGGGATCTTTTGCAGCTTTCAAAGTTTGACAGCAAGCAGGTTACATTTAAGTTTATAAAAGTAAATATAAATGAGTTTATTTCCGACAATGTGCGCCAGAATAAAATACTTGCTGATAACAAAAATCAGCAGCTTATACTTGAGCTTTTCCACGATAATGATGCCTATGTTGTGGCCGACAGGGATAGGGTTAACCAGGTTATAAACAACATAACCACCAATGCCATAAAATACAGTCCCGAGGGTGCAACAATAAGAATCTATGTCACCGAGGACAAAAACTGGTATAAGATAAGCGTAGCTGATACAGGCATGGGAATAAGCAAGGAAGACCTGCCGAGAATATTCGAGAGGTTCTACAGAGTAGACAAGGCGAGAAGCAGAGCCATGGGCGGAACAGGCCTCGGCTTGGCGATTGCCAAGGAAATAATGGAAGGCCATGACGGAAAGCTGACTGCGGAAAGCGAGTACGGCAAGGGTACAACAATGACAATGTGGTTTCTTAAGGGGCAGGACAACAAAATTGTCGAAACAGATGATGATTTTGAGTGATAATAAGACTCTCTATTTGTCATTTAACAGTTAGCTTTGGGTAATCAGACTGTAACATAACGAATATATAATATATTCATAACAGTTATATTACACAGCGGATACCCTCCGATGTGTATATAATACATTAAGGAGGCGTATAGCATGAGAAAAATTAAATTATTAGCAATTCTCACAGTTATGATAACTATGCTTATCTCTGTAAATGCGTATGCCGCTGTATATGAAGGTGAGCCTGATATTATAGAAATAACAGGCGGAATAGATATGGACAGGACATATGAATCCACATTCGACAGCACCAGAACAATTACCGGCAGAGCCGAATGCGGAACTATAATCACAATAGATGTCTGTACAGAAGACGAGGATGACGAGCTTGTTGTAATGAGATCCTATGAGATTGAAGTAGGAATAAGCGGATATTTCTCCAAGAATGTTAGACTTTACGAGGGAGAAAATATTATAGTCATCTCCGATGGAGACGGACAGGCTGCAGTGACAGCGTGTATAAGGAGAAAAAGCGAGAAAATAAAGAATAAGCTGGAGCGCGGCATATATATGCCCGGAAATGGTTCCGGCACGTATTTTTCATTTTCAATGGACTGAATGTAAGCCGGAGAATATCCGGCAGATAAATAAGCGGTGATAATTATGAAGTATAATAAGCTGGCTAATTTGGCTATATTTGTACTTGTTGCCGCAGCTGTGTTTCAGACCGGTGAGTTATGGCTTGGGAATACCGAAAGCCATAACTTTTTTTATTCTCTGTTTCCCAATACGGTGAGCGAAATTAATGAGAATGATAAAAGCTATGAAATTATTGAACCGGAAAAAACAGTTGTAGGCTATGGAAACAGAAAATTTAATATGATTTATTCAGACAGCGGCGCTTCATCGGTTACTGCGCTGTGCGAGGACGTAATAGAGGATGTTTTGACGGATGGAAGCTTTGAGAGCGTGTCTCAGATTAGCTGGGCGGATTACATTGAGGGAAAGACTGTAATATTGAAATATTCCTTTAATATATCGGCTTTGGAATTTCTGAGGGGCTACGGTGTAAACAATACCGAGTTTTTGAACAATGTCAAAAGTATAAACTATATCGTTGTTGCACCGGGAAGCGGAAGCTCGGAGAGCACGAGCTGTTATTTTATCGATACAAGTGCATCCGAGGCATATTTGTTTACATTAAGCGGCGGAGAATCCACAACTGCCCTTTATAATGCCATACAGAATATGCAGTATTCCGGCGGCACAGGACTTGATTATATTTCTACGATGCAGAGCGGCATGAATATTTTCGACAGCATATATGTGCCTCAGTGGACCGATTCGGAATACAGCTATAACGCTGTTAAGGTAAATAATTCTTTCCTTGCTGAAGACGGTGAAATTGACCTTACAAGCCTCGGAGAGTATGTAAACTTATTCTTTGACAACTATATTTCCGGAGAGGACGCCTCAAAGGTCAATGATGTTTATACATTCAGCAATGACAATGTGGTTGTTAAGTACTATTCATACGGAGTTTTGGACTATTACAACTATGATGCCGGCTCATCCGACAGCGAACAGACAATTGCCAGTGCATATACGGTCAGCCAGAACTTTATAAATAAGGACAGCTATATTACAAATGATGTTTATCTGGCAGGGGCGGAAACAAGAAACGACGGACTTGTGTTCTATTATGACTATGCCATAAATAATGTTCCTGTGGTGCTGTCGGATGAAATAGTGCAGGAAACTGGAATGAGCCATGCTATAGAGATTGTTGTAAGCAATGACGGAGTTAAGAGGTATAAGAGGTACGTTGCTGACATTGAGCTAGACGAGGAAAATACGGCGGCAATCAATGTTGATATGATTTCTGCATGGGATGATGCCATAATGAATTACAGCGGAACAGAGGATGTTACATCGGTTTCAGATATGTATATCGGCTATTATTTGAACGGCGAAGATGATATTTATATTAAGTGGTTTACTTTAATCAATGGCAGTACTATAGTCGGAGAGACCTACAGGTGAGGTGATTTCATTGGACTGGGGAAAGGCTAAAAAGATAATAATTTTTCTGCTTATAGCACTAAACATAGCGCTGTTTGCTATGAACAGATATTACAACAGCGATTATCGCCTTACACAGGCTGAGGAAAACGCTATATATAAGCTGCTTTCTCAAAACGGCATAGGCATATATACCGAGCTTATTGAGGAATACGATCCTATGAAGCAGCTGGATGTTACTGTTGCGTCACCGGATATTGAAGAGCTTAAAAGTATGTTCTTCGACGAGGATGAGAATGTGGAGACTGAGATTGAGTTTGATCAGCTTATATTGAGAACATATTCGGCAGAGGTCATTGCGGAGGACAGCAAAATAAGCTTCAGCTGCCCGACGGGCTACGGCGAGATAAGCGGCGTCGGAAACGATGCGGCGAAAAAATTGGCCCAGTCCTTTATGGAGAGGATGAGAGAGAGCTATTCCGACTATGTTCTGGATAGGATAACTTATAAAAACGGCGGCTATCAGCTGGAATATTATGAGTATTACAAGGGCTATAAGGTATTTTGCAACTACTGTATATTCTTTATCGATGACTATGGAATAAAGAGTATAGAATCCGAGAACTACGACATAAACGGTTTTGTGGAGGAAAACAGGGATATATGCGCTTCTTCCGAGGCGGTTCTTACATATATGTACAGCAGCAGCGGCAGTGATACGGCCAGATTTATAGAAAGCATAGAGCTGGGATATGACCTGAGAGAGTCCGAGGAAATAGTTGACGGCTCGAAAATAAGGCTTGTTCCCTGCTATTATATATATCTTCTGAACGAAGATGAGCCCTTTGTGGTATATGCCTACACAAATACGGCCAGAACCACAACTGCGGCAGTCACGGCGGCAAGCACCGATAGTTTAGATGAACAAAGCTAATATTACACCCCTTAAGCTGAGAAAAAAGCTTAAGGGTTTTTTCATACCCTGTGAAAATTTTTGTGACATTTTTTGCATGCGTAAATATAATAATATCAAGGGTTATTGCCAGATTAAAAAACCGGTGCTATAATAAAACAGAATATGTACTTAACAAATATGTAACAAATATTTGGTGGATGCAGAAATTTTATATATGTTTTTATAGATATAACAACTTTTTGTTGTTGGGAGGCTAATTGTTTTATGGGGAAATTATTTGGCACTGACGGAGTCAGAGGTGTAGCCAATACAGAGCTTACAGGCCGCTTAGCCTATGAGCTTGGAAGGGCAGGCGCATATGTGCTTACCAAGGAAACATACCATACGCCGAGAATTTTGGTCGGCATGGATACTAGAATATCTGGAGATATGCTGGAGGCGGCGCTCACGGCGGGCATTTGCTCTGTGGGAGCCCATGCGGTTTTGGCAGGAATTGTTCCTACGCCGGCTGTGGCTTATCTTGTAAGAAAATATAATCTTGATGCAGGAATAGTTATTTCCGCATCCCATAATCCGGTGGAATACAATGGAATAAAGTTTTTTAATAATGAGGGCTATAAGCTGAGAGACGACCTGGAGGAAATGATAGAGGAAATCGTTATGAGCGATTCAGACGAATTGCCAAAGCCCACCGGTGAGTTTATAGGCACAAAGAGCTTTGCCGAGGAAGCACTTGATGACTATATTGATTTTCTGACGGCTTCAAGCAGAGCTGATTTTAGAGGTATAAAGGTTGCCATTGACTGTGCCAACGGAGCGGCATATAAGGCGGCACCGATAGCACTTCTCAATCTTGGGGCTGAGTTATGCATAATTCATAACGAGCCCGACGGAAACAACATAAATCTTAACTGCGGTTCCACCCACATAGACTCGCTCAAGGAGCTTGTGGTGGAGAACGGAGCCGACATAGGTTTGCATTCGACGGCGATGCTGACAGGTGCCTTGCCGTTGACGAAAACGGCGAGCTCATTGACGGCGACAAAATATTGGCTATTTGCGGACTGTATCTCAAAGAAAGAGGCAGACTTGCCGGAAATACCGTTGTCGGCACAGTTATGAGCAACATGGGACTTTCAGTGATGGCCAAGAAGAATGAAATAAATATTGAGCAGGCCAATGTAGGCGACAGATATGTTATTGAGAAAATGCTGGAAGGCGGCTACATCCTTGGCGGAGAGCAGTCCGGACATATAATATTCAAGGAATTCAATACTACCGGTGATGGTATTATTACTGCCATTCAGATGCTGACGGTTTTGAAAGCAAGGGGCTGCAAGGCCAGCAAGCTTGCAAAAATAATGGACATTTACCCTCAGGTTCTTGTAAATGCCAAGGTCAGCAACGAAAATAAAAACAGCTTTATGGAAAACGACAAGATAAGAGAGGCTGTGCTTGAGCTTGAGAAGAAGTTTGAGGGCGAAGGCAGAGTGCTCATTAGGCCCAGCGGAACAGAGCCGCTTGTCAGGGTTATGATAGAAGGAAAGGACATAAATCAAATACATCAGGATGCAGAAACACTTGCTTCAATAATTGAGCATAATTTGCAGTAAGGAGGTTGTTCCATATGTGTGGAATTGTAGGATATATAGGGAAACAGCAAGCACCGTCGATACTCATTGACGGCCTGACCAAACTGGAATACAGAGGATACGACTCGGCAGGAGTAGCCATATTTGACGGCAGTGACATAAACGTGCTTAAGACGAAGGGCAGACTTTCCAATCTGATAAAGCTTGTAATAGAGCATCCCGTCAGCGGAACACTGGGCATAGGCCACACAAGATGGGCTACCCATGGAGCGCCTTCCGATATTAATGCACATCCCCATATGAGCGAGGACAGCGAAATTGCCGTTGTTCATAACGGAATTATTGAGAACTACATGGAAATAAAAGAAGAGCTTTTAAAATCCGGCTGGCACTTTGTTTCGGAGACAGACTCGGAGATTATAGCCTGCATTATCGATAAATATTATAAGGATGGAATGAGCTTTGAGGATGCTGTGTTTAAAGCGGTTGCAAGACTCGAAGGTTCCTATGCACTTGGCATAATATGCAAGGACTGCCCCGAAAAGCTTATTGCCGTAAGAAAGGGTTCGCCCCTTGTAATAGGCAAAGGCAACGGCGAAAACTTCATCGCAAGCGATATTCCGGCTATTTTGAACTACACAAGAGAGGTTTATTTCCTTGAGGAGGACGAAATTGCCGTAATTACAGAAGACAGCATAGCTATATATGATAAGGACAGAAATGCTGTAAACAGGGACATTTACCATGTAACATGGGACATTGAGGCGGCGGAAAAAAGCGGATATGCCCACTTCATGCTGAAGGAAATACACGAACAGCCCAAGATTGTCCGTGAGACAATACTCAAGCGTGTGCCTGAAAGCGGCGGCATTGACCTTGATAATATTAAGCTTGGTAAAGAAGAACTGGACAACATAGACAGAATATATGTGGTGGCCTGCGGAACGGCCTATTATGCCGGCCTTATCGGAAAGCATCTCATAGAAAAAATATGCAGAATTCCGGTAATAAGCGAGGTTGCCAGCGAATTTAGATATAAGGATCCAATATTGGATGAGAGAACACTGGTTATTGTGGTTTCGCAGTCGGGAGAAACTGCCGATACCCTTGAGGCGCTTAGAATTTCCAAAAGACATGGTGCAAGAGTATTAGCCATAGTAAATGCTGTAGGCAGCTCCATTGCCAGAGAAGCCGACGATGTATTCTATATACTCGCAGGCCCTGAAATCGCAGTTGCCTCAACGAAGGCATATTCGGCCCAGGTTGCGGCGATGTATATACTCACTTGCCATATTGCCCTGACATTGGGAAAGATGTCCGAGGAGGAATTTGAGGTCATTAGGGCTGAATTGTATTCACTTCCTTCCAAGATTGAGGTTATACTCAATAATAAATCCGTTGAGAAGAAGCTGGCGGCAAAGTATAAGGATGTCCGCAATGTATTCTTTATCGGAAGGGGACTGGACTACCTTGTTAGCCAGGAGGGCTCTTTGAAGCTTAAGGAAATAGCATATCTTCACAGCGAGGCCTATGCAGCAGGAGAGCTTAAGCACGGCCCAATTGCAATGATTGATGAAAATACTCTTGTGGTTGCTATTGCGGCTCAGGAAGATTTGATAGAAAAGACAATAAGCAATATAAAGGAAGTAAAGGCAAGGGGAGCAAATACGATTGCCATAGCCATGAAGGGCAATACAAAGATAGCCGATGTGGCTGACGATGTCATATATATTCCTAGAACAATGGGAATATTGGCGCCGATACTTGCCAACATCCCTGACCAGCTATTTGCCTATTACATGGCAATAAATTTGGGAACGGACATAGATAAGCCGAGAAATTTGGCAAAGAGTGTAACGGTAGAATAGGCGCGGAGCGCCTTAAGCGGAAAGCCTGTGGGCTTTCCGCTTATTATGGAAACAAATCGAAAAGTTCCAGGAGAAACTTTTCAATTTGCGGTGGCTAATAATTAGGTATAGAAGTGGTCGGAAATGAATTCCGGC
>JAJQDF010000217.1 GCA_021202325.1 Clostridiales bacterium
TGTTATTTTTATGTAATAACTATGTTAAATGCATTTACTTTGACTTTCTGCCATGCTATAGTTACTTGAAATGGACGGTATTCCAATGGAAACTTTACCATGTTGAACCTATCTTCGGTTCTGTATTTAAGCCCTATGTATCCTGTTTAAATTTGGCAGCCTATATCCTTTTGAGGAATGGGACTTGACAAAATGTGGCTAGACAGGCTTATAAACTGTGCTTATAATAGGAAAATTCTGTCCATCCGTACTTCTGCATATCGGGTTTCCGAGGCAGGAAGCAACGGATTTTTTTGTACATATGGTACATGCATTTCATTAAAACTATAAGGAGGAAAACATGAAACCAACAACAATTGATGAAAAAAACAATCAAATCAAAAAAGAAGCTAAAGCCACAATAGTTCTCTTTATAATATGCTTTTTATGGCATGTGGGATTCGGATACGGTCTGTCCGGCGTTCCGATATATATTTTCAATTTGCCGCTATGGTGGATACTCAGCACTCCCGGCGTATTTGCAGTTGCCGTAATCGGAGTGATAATACTGCTCAAAAAGGTATTCGTAAACTTTGATTTAAACGAGGAAGGAGCTGAGGAAAATGACTGCTAAACAGACCGTAATACTTATTATTCTCATCATTTATATGGCCGCAAACATGATAATAGGCATAAAATCAAGCAAAGCTCCATCCAAAGACGGCAAAAAAGACGGATTTTTGTAGAACTATTTCATAGGCGGCCGCTCAATGGGCGGAATCGTTCTCGCCATGACACTTGTCGCCACATATACAAGCGCCAGCTCTTTTCTTGGAGGGCCGGGACTGGCGGCATCATGGGGACTTACCCAGTCTTGGGTTGCCGCAATACAGATAGGGACGGCATTTCTGACACTTGGCGTAATAGGCAAAAAGATGGCGCTCGTGTCAAGGCAAATTAATGCCGTCACAATAACCGACTATTTCAAAGTGAGATATAATTCCCCTGCCGTTGTAATACTGTGCAGTGTTTGCCTTGTGGTATTTTTCGTAACGCAGATGGTAGCCCAGTTCATAGGCGGCGCAACACTCATAGAGACTGTCACAGGGCTTCCCTATTGGGCAGGACTTCTGCTTTTTGGCGTAATTGTCGTACTGTATACATCCATCGGCGGATTTAAGGCCGTTGTAATGACAGATACTCTCCAAGGAATAATAATGACAATAGGAACATTCCTACTTCTGTTCTTTGTAATAAGAGCCGGAGGCGGAATGACTGAAATTACATCAAATCTGGACGCCATGAACCCCGGCTGGAATTTGCTCGGAAAGGGAGAATTCAGCGGCGGCCTGTCAACACTTTCACCGGGATATATGATTTCGTTCTGGGTGCTGGTGGGTGTCGGCGTTCTCGGCCTTCCCCAAACGGCCGTAAGGGGCATGGGATTTAAGGATACGCAGTCAATGCACAGGGCTATGCTCTACGGAACAATTGTTGTGGGAATACTGATGATAGGAATGCATTTTGCCGGAGCGCTCACCCTGCCCCTTCTTCCCGAAGAAGGCATAGCAAGCACCGACCAGGTTATACCCTATGTTGTGCTTAACTACATGCCGGCATGGGCGGCCGGACTGTTCCTTGCAGCGCCTTTGGCGGCCGTAATGTCAACGGTATCATCCCTTCTCATACTTGCTTCGGCCACAATAATAAAGGAGCTGTATATTACCTATATAGTAAAAGCTGATAGCTCAGACGAAAAAATAAACAAAAAGGTGCCGAAATACAGCTTCATGATAACCGTAATTTTAGGAATTGTCGTATTTATATTCGCCCTTTCGCCGCCGGATATTATCGTATGGATAAATCTTTTTGCCATGGGCGGACTGGAGGCTACTTTCTTCTGGCCCCTTATCGGCGGTCTGTATTGGAAAAAGGGAAACAGCACCTGCTGTATATGGTCGATAGTTGTGGGACTGGCGGTATTTATATTCTTCAACCAGGTCAAAATTGCGCCGTTTAACATCCATGAGATTGTATTCGGACTTTTGGCCGGCGGAGCGGCGTATTTCATAGCCGGTGCAGTGTCGAAGAAAGAACCCGATCCCGAAATGATAAAGAAATGCTTCTGAGGTGATATATATGCCGCTGGATCCACAGGTAATAGAAATATATAAAAACAGAAAGACAGCCCAGGCATCATACAGCATAGATGATATGCGCAAAAACGCCGATTTGACATTCAACGACAGTATAAAAGAGCCGGATATTTACCGCACAGAGGACATGGTGATATGCGGATATATTCCAATAAGGATATATACTCCAAGCAAAGCCGTAAATCTCCCGGTCATGCTGTATTTTCACGGCGGAGGCTTCGTAATGCACAACATTGCAAGCCACGACTCCCTTTGCAGAAAGCTGTCCAATGAGCTTGAGTTTGCGGTTGTATTCGTTGGGTACAGGCTTGCACCGGAATATAAATATCCCGCCTGCATGGAGGATGCATACCTTTCGTTGGAATGGGTTCATAAAAACGCAGTTAATTTCGGTTGGGACAACACAAGGATATATCTCGCCGGAGACAGCGCCGGAGCTACAATATGCGCTTCTCTTTCGCTTAAGGCAAGGGATAACAATGGGCCGAGAATATCGGCGCAGGTATTATTTTACGGTATGTTCGGAGCCTCAGGAAATGGCTCGGAATCAATGGAGAAATTCGGCGGCGGAGAATATGTCCTTCCCCGTGAAATGAGCGATTGGTGCATGGAACAGTTTATTCCGGCAGATGTAAACAGGGACGACTGCTATTTGTACCCGGCAAAGGCAATTGATTCTTCCGTCCTTCCAAGGACGCTTGTTGTCACCGGAGAATATGATCCGCTAAGGGATGACGGGGAGGAATATTTCCGTATTCTTAAAAACAGCGGAAATGATGTCCGCCTTATCAGAATGGACGGCATGATGCATGGCTTCATGCTCTATTGGAACAGGCTTGATAGAGCCAAGGCGCTTATAAAATATATAGCCGAATGGATAGGACAATAAAAAAATATTTCTAAGCCGTTTTAACTGATACTATTAAATCAAAAAACTCTGTGATGTAAATTGCTTTGCAGCTTACTCACAGAGTTTTTTAATATCACCATCTATATTTGTGGAGCTGTCCCTCCAATGTCAGCCCTTTGAAATTCTGCTGGCGGAGAGCCTCGTACAGTATTATCGCCACAGAATTGGACAGGTTCAGGCTTCTAAGGTCGTCATACATGGGGATTCTTATGCTGGTTTCCTTATATTTCAGCAGTATTTCCTCGGGAATTCCGGCGCTTTCCTTTCCGAACATTATGTAGTCATCCTCAGAATACTTCACATCGGTATATATCTGCTTGGATTTTGTGGTAGCCATAAAAATCTTTGCGTTGGGGTTTTTGTCGATGAAATCCTCGAAATTTTCATAATACCGTACATCAAGATACTGCCAGTAGTCCAGTCCCGACCTTTTCAGGTATTTATCGTCCACGGAAAAACCCAAAGGCTTTATCAAATGCAGTGTAGAATGGGTTACGGCGCAGGTTCTTGAAATATTGCCTGTGTTCTGCGGTATTTCGGGTTCATGTAAAACTATGTTCATTGTGTTTCCTCCAAGTTTAAGACTATTTTATAAAATGTGTTTGTATACACTAATAAATTTAACATTTACCATTGACTTATTTCAATTTATATAGTATTATTATTTATAGATAATAATTATTAATAAATAGAAGGAGTTGATAACATGAGCAATATTCCGGATATGCTGCGCTCCCAGGGGCTCAAAGTAACACCTCAGCGTATTGCTATATTAAATATGCTTATGAATACTAAGTCACACCCGACGGCAGAGGAAATATTCAAAGCTCTTGAGCCTACCAACCCCACCATGAGTCTTGCAACAGTATACAAAACTTTGTATTCCTTCACAAATTCGGGAATTATCCAGCAACTCTCCATTGACGGCGAGAGCCTGCACTACGACTACGAGACTAAATTTCATCCGCATGTAATCTGCAAAAAATGCGGTGCGATACACGATTTGGACATTGATTTTTCCGATGAGCTGACCGCCATCGAAAACAAGGCCAAGTCAGACACAGCATATGAAATTGATACGGAGCAGCTTTTCTTCTACGGATACTGCGAGGGCTGCAAAAGCCGCTAGGCGGCTAAGAGAAAATCCCGATGGATTTTCTCTTATAAATGGAAGCAAATACAAAAGTTCCAATAGAAACTTTTGCATTTGCAGTGGCTAAACGCTATATATTGACGGTGTCGGAAATGAATTCCGGCACCGTTCACAGCGCCGCAGGGCGGCTTAAGCGAAAATCCTTGAGGGATTTCCGCTTTTTGTCGGAGGTAACCAAAAAAGTTCCAGTAGAAACTTTTTTGGTTACAACGGCTATTCATCAGGTTTTGTCGTCCTCGGAAGTGAATTCCTCGGACGCTGACTGCTTCTGTCAGCAAAATTGAGATTTGTACAAATTTAAAGTTATCGTTTACAGCTAACTAAATTGGTTTACATAAATCGCCTGAGAAATTCACTTCCGAAGGTGTCTATACATAGGAAAGAACTAATGTAAGAGCAAAAGTTTCTACCGGAACTTTTGCTCTTACTTCCAACAATAAGATGAAATCTCACAAAGATTTCATCTTACACGTTAGTTTACAGCTTTTCTTAGCATATCATATTTTTTAAGGGGCAAATCCGTCTTAAGCCTGATTATCTGCTCCGGATGGGGCGCAGAATCTATCGGTGTGCCTTCCTCATCCCACATTTGCTCTACTGTCATTTCGGCGGAATCTCCCTTTTGGGGAAGAACCTCTATTTTGTCGCCCACAATGAATTTATTTCTCTGCATGACAACGGCACAGCCGGTGGTGTCATCTTTATCCTCCATAACCATGCCTATGAAATCGTAATCTCTTATATAGCTGTTATTTGTATAAACCTGGTCATCATGTCCCGGCTTTCCGAAATAGAACCCCGTAGTATAGTCCCTATGGCTTGCCTTGGAAACCTCGGTCATATAATAATCTATGCGGCTCTTATAATATTCTGGATCATCAAAATAATCGTCAATGGCCTGTCTGTAAGCCTTTACGACTGTGCCCACATAATAGGGCGTTTTCATCCTGCCCTCAATCTTAAAGCTGGAAATTCCGGCATTCACAAGCTCCGGTATATGGGAGAGCATACACAAATCCTTGGAGTTGAATATGAATGTTCCCCTTTCGTTTTCCTCAACGGGAAGATATTCTCCCGGCCTTGTTTCCTCCATAAGGTAATATTTCCATCTGCAGGGGTGGGAACAGGCGCCTTTGTTGGCATCCCTGCCGGTAAGGCAGTTGCTCAAAAGGCACCTGCCGGAATATGATATGCACATGGCACCGTGTACGAATGTTTCTATCTCCATATCTTCGGGGATATTGTTTCTCATTTCCCTTATTTCCTTAAGGGAAAGCTCTCGGGCGCCCACAATTCTTTTTGCGCCCATGCTGTACCAAAAGTTGGCCGTCTTATAGTTTGTGTTGTTGGCCTGGGTTGAAATATGAATTTCCATATTGGGAGCAGCTTCTCTGAGCGTCATATATACTCCGGGATCGGATACAAGGACAGCATCGGCGCCCATTTCGTCAACGGCCTTAAAATAATCTGCCATGCCGTCAAAATCCGAATTATGGGCGAAAATATTTGCCGTGATATATACCTTTGCACCATGGCTGTGGGCAAAGTCTATGCCCTCCTTCATTGCAGCCAAATCAAAGTTCTTGGCCTTGGCTCTCAGTCCGTAGGCCTCCCCTCCGATATATACCGCATCGGCGCCGTATAATACCGCTATTTTAAGCTTTTCCAAATCTCCCGCCGGCGCAAGAAGCTCCGGTTTAATATTATTGCTCATCGTTATTCTCCTCGTTGTCGGATTTTTTTCAATGGGCTCGTCAGGCTCCTTTATCTTAACACATACTGCAAGGCCGTCCCCTATGGGAACAATGGCCGAAGTAAGCACATCTGTGTGGGAAATATCCCAAAGGAAATTCCTGAGCCTTTTATGGATTGTCCTCTGCCTTCTGGGAACGGAAAACCTTGTTTTTGCAATGTCTCCGCCCTGGAGGACGTCATCAACAAGCAGAAGGCCGCCAATGGACATAAGCCTTATGCAGTGCGGCAAAAAGGCAGAATACTGCCCCTTTGCCGCATCAAGAAATATAACATCGTAAGGGCCGGTAAGCGTCGGCAGAATGTCCGCCGCATCGCCCTCTAGTATTTTTATTTTATCCTCAAGTCCCATTCGCTTTATGTTGACTCTGGCATCCTTAAGCATTACCTCGAAGCGGTCTATTGTAGTAACCGTTCCGCCGTCCTCCAAGTACCTTGTCATAAGCCCGGCCGAGAAACCAACGGCGGTTCCGACCTCCAATATATTTTTAGGCTTTTTCATGGTAAGAAGGACACTCAAAAGTCTGGCCGTCTCATGGGGTATTATCGGAACATCGGCTGCTCGGGATTCCTTTTCTATCTCGCCCAAAACCCCGTCATAATGGGGCTGGACAGTCCTGAGATAGGTATTTATATAATCATCTGTAACATAGTTCATAGTTTTCTCCTAAAGTTTACTCCGTAAAGGTAGCCTGATATTCCGCCTTTGCCGTCAGAAAATCCTCATAGTTGTCGGTGAATACATGCTCGCTTCCGCCCTGCTCCTTAAGAACATAGTAAAGATAGTTATGGCTTTCGGGCTGAACGGCGGCAATAAGCGATGCCTGTCCGGGGTTGCATATGGGGCCCTCGGGCAGTCCCTTATACATATAAGTGTTATAGGGCGAATCAACCTGCAAATCGGTGGTGGTGACTACTTCGTTTCGTGTGGAAAGCGCATATTGAACGGTAGAGTCAATCTGCAGAAGCATATCTATATTGAGTCTGTTGTATATTACTCCGGCAATTGTCGCCCTTTCCTCATCCAGCTTGGCTTCGCTCTCAACCATGGAAGCCACGGTTACAAGCTCATCGAGGGTATAGCCGGTAGAGGCAACATAGTCCTTTATCGACTCGTTATATATCTCCTCAAACCGGTTGAGCATCATAACGATAATGTCGTGGGCAGTCTCGTCGCCGCTTAAGAAATAGGTATCCGGGAACAAATAGCCCTCAAGATAGTTGTCACGGACAGGGATACCCTCAAGGAAGTCATACTCAAATGTTCCTGTATTCATTTCTGTTATAAATTCCTCACTGGTTGCAATTCCCATTTCATCCACAAGCGCAGCTATCTGGCTTACGGTGTAGCCTTCGGGTATGGTTATCCTATTGGTAGTATCCGCCTGGGGCATAGTCTGCAGTACGGCTATTATCTGTTCGGCACTCATGCCGTCGGCCAAATAGAATGTGCCGTAGCAATATGTGCCGTCGGCGCCGCTCATTTTGCTCTTTAGCCTGAAATACAGCTCGCTGCTTATCAGGCCGTTATCCTTAAGGATTTCGGCAATATCCTTTGTAGATGCCCCCTGGGGAATCTCAACAAGGACGGCCGATTCCGCACTTATGTCTATTTCGGTTTCGGAGCTTATGCTTTCTCCCAAAAGATAGTTTTCAGCAAATTTTTTGCCTATGAAATAGGATATTCCAAGGACACCGACTATTACAAGTATGGCCACAAGCAGAACTATAAGTATTCTGCCGAGGCGGCTTCTTTTTCTGCGGCGTTTTTTGCCCTTTCGGTTTCTCGTATTGTTCGAACTTTTTGAACTGTTTGTTCTGTTCGTTCTGCGTTCTCTCTCACTCAAAGTATCACCCTATTCAAAATAGATCATTTCATATTATAGATTTCACGAAGCGCCACATTGTTTTCGGCGGCAAGCTTTTTTGCCGACTCAAACTCGGGATAAACGCACTCCCTGCCGTTTCTGTTTATCTTTTTTACGTCAAGTGTGCCATAAGAAGTCTCGATTGTTCCGGCTGTTCTGTCAAGGCAGGTTCTCTTTTCGCTTCTTCTGCGGATACCGATTGTTGTTGTTTCGGTAAATATAATGTCCTCAAGGCTTTCTCTGTTGGACTCATCACATATAACAGTCAGCTTATATGCCGGACGGTTCTTCTTCATAAATATGGGCGCATAGAATACATCTCTGGCGCCGGCATCAAAGAGCCTGTCCATTGTGTAGCCCATTACTTCTCCCGTTGTGTCGTCTACGTTTGTTTCAAGTATAACTACCTCATCGCTCTTTGCTTCTTCCACAAGCTCGCCCATGGAAACTCTCAGAACATTGGGAATCTTTACATCCTTTCTGCCTGCGCCGTAGCCAATCTTTTCAACATTCATGGCAGGCATTTCTCCGTAGCTTTCCGCAAGCTCGGCAATTATGGCCGCTCCGGTGGGAGTAACAAGCTCTGTATCAATGTCAATCTGTCTTGAGATAACATTTGATGCGGCAAAAATCTGTGCTGTGGCCGGTACGGGAACGGGTATCTGTCCATGCTGGCACATAATGAAGCCGTGGCCGTCATTTACTACGGAAGCAAATATTCTGTCGGGCTTAAGCATATCAATGCAAATGGCTGTGCCGATAATATCAACGATTGAGTCGATTGCTCCGACCTCGTGGAAATGCACCTTATCAAGGGTTTCGTTATGAACCTTTGATTCAGCCTGGGCAACACGCATGAATATTCTCTTAGCTAAATCCTTGGCATTGTCGTTTATTTCACTTCTGTCGATTATGCCGAAAACATCGCCGAGGTTTCTATGCTCGTGATGGTGGTGATGGTGATGTTCATGTTCATGATCGTGCTCATGTTCATGGTCATGCTCGTAGTCATGCTCGTGGTCGTGGTCATGTTCATGATCGTGCTCATGGCAGTGGTCATGGTCATGATGATGGTCGTGGTCATGCTCTATGGGCTGGCCGTCTGCATCATAGCCTTCAACATTTATAACAACATCAACCTTATTGGCGCCGATTCCGTTTTTAACGGCTCTGCCGAAAACAATGTCATAGCCTTCTACATTGAGCTTAGAAAGCTCCTCTACAAATTTTTCCTTGTCTATTCCTAAGTCGAGCAATGCTCCGAGTGTCATGTCTCCGCTAATTCCTGCACTGCAGTCAAAATATAATGTTTTCATCTTTTCGATTCTCCCAGTTTATTTATACTATTTGCGGTATATCCCGCACCAAATCCATTATCAATATTTACTACAACTACCCCGCTGGCACAGCTGTTGAGCATACACAGCAGAGATGAAAGTCCTTTGAAGTTAGCGCCGTAGCCAACCGATGTGGGCACAGCTATAACGGGCTTGTCCGTCAGTCCGCCGATGACGCTGGCAAGAGCTCCCTCCATGCCGGCAACGGCAATAATAACGTCTGCGGCCTCTACTCTGTCGATTCTTGAAAGGAGTCTGTGAAGTCCGGCAACTCCTACGTCATAGAGCCTGTCCACTTTGTTGCCCAAAAATTCAGCCGTAACTGCCGCTTCCTCTGCCACCGGTATGTCGCTTGTTCCGCCGGTTGCAACGAGTATTATTCCGCCGGTTTTTTCAAGGGGCGCCCTCTCCACAACGAGGGTTCTTGCGTGCTTATTATATACACAATCGGGTATTTCCTTTGATATGTACTCATATTTTTCAGGGCTAACCCTTGTGGCAAGTATATTTTCCGTTCCGTTTTCAAGCATATTTTTCATTATGCCAAGGGTTTGCTCCCTTGTCTTTCCCTCTGCGTAAATTACCTCGGGGCAGCCGTTTCTCATCTGTCTTTGATGGTCAACAACAGCATATCCCAAATCCTTTGTAGGAGAAAGCTTAAGCATATCAGCCGCTTCATCAACGGAAATTTCGTTATTTTGAAGCTTTGTAAGTATTTCCTTAGTATTCATTACTATCCTCCTAAAAGCAATTATCCTGCAAATGACAGCGCTCCATCCGAAAGAGGAACAAACTCATTTATTGTCATGGCAAGTCCATTATAAAAAGTATAGACCTCTCCGGTATATTTATCAGCCCAGAACTCAAACACAGCCGGCATAACATAATATCTGTCGTTTTCACGTGTAATTTCAAGATTTGTTATTGCCTCTCTCAAGCCTTCCTCATCATTCCATACAAAATCTTCGGGAAGCTCACTTAAAGGCTCAAATTCGCCGTATTTATTTTCATAAGCCTCGATAAGCTTTTCTCTGACAATCTCAATGCACTCATCCTTAGAAAGTGCAGAAACATCCTCATCATATCGGCTTATCATAACCTGCGGTATTCTTGGAATTATGTATGCTCCGCTTAAATCTGCACCGTCTGAATATTCCACTTCGGCACCCAGTGCCTCCGAAACAAACCGAATCGGAACATATGCAGTATCGTTTATTATGGCCGGTGCGGCATCCATATATGAAACGCTTCCGTTAATATCAATAACGTTTTCATCCATATACAGATTGATTGTATTGCCGTTTTCAGTAATCACAATCTTACTTTCATCGCCGTTCCATTCGACATCTGCTCCGAAATATTCAGCTATAAGTCTTACCGGCACCAAAGCTCTGTCGTTTGATATAACCAAGTCAGAATTTTTTATCAATGAGCCATTTAAGAAAAGTGCTGTATAATCATCATCTATGCTTTCCTCTGCTCCGTCTGCATAGTAAATTGTTCCGGCGTCAGCTCCGCTGTCTTTGGCCGGAATTATGCTTATTCCGTCTAAATTCGTGCTGCTCACGGCCGCATCCGCAAAGGCCGGCATAGTTAAAGCAATACTCAGTGTCAATGCAAAAAAACCTGTTTTCATAAATCTCTTCATAATTTTTCCTCCTAATCCATGCTTCCGCTTCTGAAACCTTCCAAATCCAGTGTAACATATCGAAATCCGCAGCCCTTGATTCTTTCAATGAGCGCCTTATCCGCGATAAATTTCTCGAACCTATCCTTTGGTATCTCTATTCTGGCTATATCGCCGTGGAGTCTAACTCTTCCGCTGGGTATTCCCTTCTTGGCAATCTCCAGCTCGGCGGCCTCGACCATGGCAAACATTTCCTCTGTAAGCTCCGTATCATAGGGAAATCTGGTGGCAAGGCATGAGTTTGAAGCCTTATCCCATGTTTCAAGTCCAAGCTCCTTGGCGGCCGCCCTTATGTCGGCCTTTGTCATACCGCTTTCATAGAGGGGGCTTACGATTCCAAGCTCTTTTGCGGCGGCCGCTCCCGGACGGAAAACCTTACCATCGTCGGCATTCTTTCCGTCGGCCACTGTGTCAAAGCCCAGCTCCTTGGCCTTTTCTATGATTCCTCCCATGATGTTTTTCTTGCAGTAATAGCACCTTTTTCTGTCACTAAACTTAAATTCTTTGACAGAAAAGGCGTCTGTCTTAACAATATAATATTTAATCCCTGCCTTCTTGGCAAGACGTTCAGCATCCTCTAAGTCCTTTCGTGAAAGCATTATGCCGTCTCCGATGACAGCTATAGCATTGTCTTTCAGGACATCATAAGCCACGTTCATTATCAGGTCGGAATCCACTCCGCCGGAATATGCAACGCAAAGCTTATCAAAGCCGGAGATATATTCTCTCAGCTTTTCCAGTTTTTCTGATTTTTCCACACGCACTCCTCCCTTATTTTAATCTATATAGAAAAAAATCCATACGGAGTACATTATAATACATTTTTCTTTAAAAAGGAATAGAATATAACATTCATAATTATTTTTTAAGTTTTTTCTTCGAAATTGCCAAAAGCACAACGCTTATTGTCCCAAGAAGTATGTAAAACAGCAGATGGCTGTTCCCTATGGCATCCCCGGCGCCCTTCCAATACTCGCCGAGAAAGTAGCCGGCGGAAATAAGCATTGTGTTCCACACAAAGGCACCGATGGCTGTATACAAAATGAATACTCCGGCATTCATTCCTGCAAGACCGGCCGGTATGGATATGTATGTCCTGGCAATGGGGAAAACCCTCGCAATTAGAACCGACAACCTGCGGTATTTCAGGAAAACCCTTTCGGCGCTGTTTATTCCCTTTTCGATGGAGACAAACCTACGGCAGAGAGTTTTTTCTATGAATGTTTTGCCGAATCTGCCGAAGGAATAGCATGCAAGGCTTCCCGCAATTCCGCCTATTGTACTGACGACTATTGCTCCCGGCAGGCTGAGCCGTCCTCTATATACAAAATAACCTATAAAAGGTAGCAAAACCTCACTGGAAACAGGAAAGCATCCATATTCCAGTGAGGTCGCAATAAATATTCCCCAATATCCAAAGGCATTGACCATTTCAGTCAGCGTATCTATTATCAGAATACCCATCTCCAAAGCATATATTTTTAAGTCACTTGCTAAAAGTTCGATTGCTTCGCTCTCCAAGCTCCCGCAATCGATGCCGCAATTCGCATTTCAGCCTATTGGCCTTACATGCTCATTTCGGTCAGGTTCTCTAATAGCCATGTTGTACTATGCAAGCATAGCACGATCACGGCTATTGATAACTCTTTTATAATAATCTTATGCTTCAAAGACAGCCTTAATTCTTAAGCTATGAAAACTCTTAAAAATACGCCGTAGGCCTCATGTATTCCCTTCATGGCGTCGCCTACGCCGGCGCAGTCGCCAATCTTAGTATAGGATATTTTTTCATCAAGACATGCAAGGGCTATATCGCTCTTTGCCGGCGCAAATCCTGCGGCAACAATGACATTGTCGGCAGGAAGCTTGACTTCGCCCTCCGGGGTATCGGCAATGACAAAGCCATCGCCTATTTCCTTTATTTTTGTTTCGGTCATTGTCTTTATTCCTTCGCTCTTGACTTCCTTCATCACTATCCATTTCAGGCCGCCAAGGTCTCTGCCAATCTTTTTTGTCATTTCAACAACGGTTATGTCGGAAGGTACGTCAACGGTCGGAATATCGCCGCCGACAAAAAGCTTATTGAATGTCTTTGACTTATCTGTGGCATAGTGCTTCGATGCCAAAAATCTCGCCGTTTCAAGGCCGACAGAGCCTCCGCCGATGATTACGGTTGAACCCTTTTTGAGCTTCGATATAATGTCGGTGCCGCCGTTTAAAACATCCAACGCCATATATACGTTTTCGCCGTCTATTCCCTTTATGGGAGGGATAACCGCTTCTCCGCCGCTGGCTTCTATTACAAAATAGGGCTCCAGCTCCTTAACAAATTCGCCGTCAACCTCGGTATCGTATCTTATATCTACTCCAAGCTGCTCAAGCTCGTATTTTTTGTTCTCAACAAATTTTATCAAATCCTGCTTTTCAGGGGGCACTGCTGCGGAAACCAACATTCCGCCCAAATGTCCGTCCTTTGTGCAGAGTATGGTTTTGTAGCCCCTTTCGGCCGATTTTTTGGCCGCCTCAAGGCCGGCAGGGCCTGCTCCGACAATTAATATTTTCTTAGCAGATCTGACCATCCTATGGGTTTTTTCCTCGGCCTCATGGCCAACCTCGGGATTATAGGCGCAAACCACCTGTTTTCCCTTAAGCACCGCCTCTATACATTTGTTGCAGCCCTGACAGCGGTTATAGGACTTGCTTGTAAGCACCTTTTCGGCAAACGCCGGATCGGCCAAAAATCCTCTGGCTGTGCCCACAAAATCGGCCATGCCGTTTGAAAGAATTTCTTCTATTGTTTCGATATTATTTATTCTGTTGCAGGCAATGACAGGAACATTTACAACCCTCTTAATTGCATCGGCCAAATACGCAAAGCCGCCAGCCGGAAGCTGATATGAAATCTGAGGTACGGGCGCCTCGTGCCAGCCGCCGGTTACGTTTACCGCATCGATAAGGCCTTCCTTTTCGGCAATGGAACAGAATTTCTGCATATAGTCAATGCCGTAGCCGCCGGGCATCATCTGTGAACCGGCAATGCGGACAATAACCGGATAATCCTTGCCGACAGCAGCCCTAACCGCCCTCAAAGTATCCAAGGGCATTTTCATTCTTCTTTCGTCATCTCCGCCGTATTCATCATCACGGAGATTGGTCAGGGGCGAGAGAAACAGTGTCAAAAGGTATCCTGCCGAACAGCTGACCTCAACCGCATCTACGCCTATTTCCTTGCATTTAAGAGCGGCATCGGCAAAATCCTTTATGGTTTCCTCTATCTGCGCCTTTGTCATGACCTCACATTCGTTCCTATATATGGACGAAGGCACATTTGACGGAGCAAGGGGCTTAAGGCCGTAGTCACTGCCGCTGTTTCGTCCCCTATGGAAAAGCTGTACAATATGCTTTGTGTCATAGCTATGTATCATATCGGTCAGAGCCTTCTCCCTTTCGGTGAAGGTTTCATCCTTTACATTGGGCATACTGTTCGCCGCTCCATATTCGCTTACGCCGCAAACCTGGGTGATGGCCGCTGCTCCGCCCTTGGCTCTTTCTTCGAAAAAGGCCATGTCCTGCTCGGAAATCTTTCCGCCTTTGGCAAAGCCGGTTTGCATGACGAGCATTATTATTCTGTTTTTAAGCTCCATATTGTTAATTTTAAACGGTGTATCGCTTATTAATGACATATATACCCTCCTAACTAATTCGCCTAGCACTAAGTATGAAAGCACGATTGCTCCATGCTTGGCATAAAGTATAACTATTGAAAACGCTTTTATTTATGCTAGCGTAAAGTTTTTGTAGGAAAAATAAATAGATAAAATAAGAAAGCACCA
>JAJQDF010000236.1 GCA_021202325.1 Clostridiales bacterium
CTTTTTTGATGTAAAATTTTTGGCATAAAAATTGCTGTAAATTTTATTATGAAAGCACTGAAAGCATTGAGCAATCAGGCTTTCAAACCCAGGGATGTCTGCTTAGCAGGCATGTGCGTTAGTAAACGGTACTTTTCAAGAAGAAAGGATTGATAATATGAAATTATTGCACACAAAGTTACCGGAGTTCATTAAGAAGATGCAGACGGCCGCTGCAGAGAAGGGCAGTGTTCCCAAAGACATTGAAATAATCGGACTTGAAAACTTGAGATCAGCTAAAATGCAAAGTCTCCGTACAGGCCGTATTGAACATGCCGTTGGAGAGGTAGCTGCTCTTGAAAATGTTGAAAAGCTGGAGCTTATAATGATTCCCCGTGTACCCGAAACAATGCAGACAGTCATTGTTAAGGGAATCGGAAAGGACGGAAAATGCGAAAAGGCGGTGCTTGAGATAGTAAACGTACTGCACCCGACGGAGGAGGCATACCTTCTGGACTGCGCACCTGAAAATATAGATGATAGACGTCCGGCAATCGGCAACCACTGATATTGTATATAAGGAGGAATCACAATGGCACAGTTAAAATATAAAATGATACCGGAGGGCATGCTCAACGGAAAGCTTGTTCCTCTTAACATAGTTTTTATTGATTTAAAGGATGTAAAGGCCTGCGGACTTGAACCCAAACAGGCATTTGAGATGGTGGCCGCCACAATTGACGAGCCTGCCGGACTCAACATTATCGATCTTGATGCCTGCACAACAACCAGCGACGGCGTTGTAGTTGAGGGCGCCATTATGAGAATGGCCGCTTCGGATAAGGGCAGAATAAACAAGGATTTCGGCTATCTTGAGATGAAAGAGCTGGACTACGGCGAGGAAGACTTAAAGAGAGAGCCCCATCTTAAGGTTTGGAAGGAGAAATATCCCGGACGCACACTCTACATGGGACCTGACTACACAAAGAAAATTATTCCTGTACATAACGTAGTTATCACCGGACGTGCATCAAACAACAACTCGGCCACAGAAATGATGAACATCGTTACTATGGAAGAGATACTTCTTCCTATCCTTGGCCAGATTCAGATTATGAAGGGCGGCAGAGTCCTTGTCGGCATGACAGGCGAGGTTATTTCCGTTGGTATCGGCATGGTTGTTCCCGAACAGTACGGCCGTATTATTCCTAAATGCCAGTACAAATGCGGCGACACGTCCCACGGCTCGGGCGAGTATGCAAAGACGCTCAAAAAGCATATTCCAATCATATGCGCCGCTAAGCCCGTACTTGCAAAATACATCATTCAGGCGCTGGATTGCGGACTCGTTCCCGGACGCACAATCGGCGGATCGCCTGCGGTTCTTACAATCGCTAAGTACCTCCACAAGGATATTGATTTCGACAATATCACAGATAGAGCATATGAAGAGCTTGCCAGTGTAGGCTGCACAAAGGAATGGATGCACAGCGAATTCCCTCTGCTTACCGCTGAGGAAATCATTGCAAGAGCAGACGAGCTCATTCCGGGCTGCGAGGACTATACCGAATACGATGCCGACGACATTGTTCAGGTTAAATATGTTGATTGCTGATATCGGGTGGTGATTTAATGTATCATATAGATATGAATTTTACCTATCCCAAGATGTACAGGATACGCCAGAAATTCAATTCCGAAAAGATAGACGACATCAAAGGCGAGGTCTGGAAGGAACTGGACAGGATAGGAATTAGGGATAAAATAAAAAAGGATACCGAGATTGCCGTTTGTGCCGGCTCCAGAGGTATAAACAACATTGATAAAATTGTGAAGGCCGCCGTGGACTATGTTTACGACTGCCAGGCCACACCATTTATTGTTCCGGCCATGGGAAGCCACGGCGGAGCCACTGCCCAGGGGCAGAAGGATGTTCTGCACAAATACGGCATTGATGAAGAAACCATGGGCTGCGAGGTTCGCTCGGACATGGAGCCTGTGCTTATAGGAACGGCTGAAAACGGAGCGCCGGTATATTTCGACAAAAACGCCTACGGCGCCGACGGAATAATCGTATGCAACCGTGTTAAACCCCATACTGACTTTTTGGCAAAGAACGAAAGCGGCGTAGTAAAAATGTGCGCCGTAGGACTTGGCAAGGAGAAGGGCGCAACGGCTATGCACGGATATAACCTAGGCGAGACAATACCGCTGTCATTCAAGGTTTCCCTTGAGAAGGCGCCCTATTTGGCAGGCATAGCCATAATAGAAAATTCCGTTGACGAAACATATATGATAAGAGCCATAAAGCCGGAAAACTTCCTGGAGGAGGAGGCTGAGCTTCTTAAGGTTGCCCAGAACCAAGTTCCCCATTTTCCCGTGGAAGACATTGATGCGCTTATCGTAAAGGAAATGGGCAAGCAGTTCAGCGGCACAGGCATAGATACAAAGGTAGTAGGAAGGATAATGGTAAAGGGCGTTCCCGAGCCGGAAAGCCCAAGAATTAATAAGCTGGCAATACTGAGGCTTTCTCCCAATTCATACGGCAACGCCATAGGCATAGGCCTTGCCGATTTGACGACAAAGAAGCTTGTGGACAGCATAGATTATGATGCGGTATATATAAATCTTGTGCCGACAACATATCTTGAAAGAGGAAAGATTCCTCCCTATTTTGCCACAGAGGAGGAAACGGTGGGCTGTGCCCTCAAGACATTGGGCAAAACTAAGCCCGAGAAGGCCAGAGTTATAATATGCGAGAACACGCTTCATATAAGCAAACTCATTGTTTCCGAGGCAATATATAATGAAATAAAGGATAAGGTTGAGCTTCTTGAGGAGGACGTTAAGTGGGAATACGATGAAAACGGAGATCTGCTTACGACCTGCTAAGGCTTAAAAACGAATGCCCGAACGGCGGCTGTAAAGTCTCCGCTTGGGCATTTCTGCTGTTGAAAACAAGCCGGCTTAAAGACAAAAAGAATGTTATTAAAAAATTTTTTAACTTGATGTAATTTTAAC
>JAJQDF010000138.1 GCA_021202325.1 Clostridiales bacterium
ATAACAGTAAACTTCTTAAGAATTTCCTAATGTCGAAATTCTAATCTTTATTTCTATTCAAAATTTCATTTTAATGTGGTAGAATAGTCATAATGAATTTATTGGAGGTATTATATGAAAACTATAGGAATCATAGGCGCCATGGATGAAGAGCTTGTTCTCATCAAGGCTGACATGAATATTGAAAAAACCGTTGAAAAAGCCAAAACGACATTTTTTGTCGGAACAATTGGCGACAAAAACGTTGTTGTTGTCCGCTGCGGCATAGGCAAGGTAAACGCCGCCATGTGCACACAGATACTCATTGACGATTTCAGCGTAGATGCGGTAATAAACACAGGCGTTGCCGGAGCAGTGGCCGACGGCATAACAGTTGGAGACGTAATCATATCCAAGGATGCTCTCCAGCACGACATGGACTGCTCACCTTTAGGCGATCCCGCCGGAGTTATTCCGAGAATGAACGAAAGCATATTTAAGGCCGCCGACTCTCTCATCAATGTTGCCAAGGCCGCTTCGGAAAAAGTCATTTCCGGAAAAACCGCAATAGGCAGAGTTGTAAGCGGAGACCAGTTTATAGCCAGTTCTGAAACCAAAGTTAAGCTTAGGGACGTATTCGGCGGAAGCTGTGCCGAGATGGAAGGCGCCGCCATTGCTCATATATGCTATATGAACGCTGTTCCCTTTGTTGTTATAAGGAACATTTCCGATTCTGCCGACGGAAACGCAGATGTTTCCTATGCTGAGTTCTGCGTTACAGCGGCTGACCATTCCGGCAGAATTGTACTTGAAATGCTGAAAAACATCTGATTATAGCTGTTCTCTTAAAGGAGTGATTTACATATGAACAACATTATTGGAGCATTAATTGTTTCACTTGCCATCAGCGGCTCGGTTCCTGCCGATGTTTCAACTGATACAGAGGATAACACTGCCGTTGCAGAAGTTACCGAAACCATGGAGCAGACAGAAGCGGAAACAGCCGAGGAAGCACAGCTCACTCAGGAAGAAATACTGAGCAATGCCGAAAATCTCAACTATGACCACGACATTGCTTCATACACAACAAATTATTCAACAAGTTCCTCCAACTACAACAGGAATTTCAACATGCAGCTTGCCTGCGATGCCATAAACGGCGAAATAATCATGCCCGGCGAAGAGTTTTCATACAACGAAACCATCCTTGCAAAACGTGATCCTAACAACGATTACAAGTCAGCCGGAGTTATAAGCGGCGGAAAGCTCGTCAACTCCATCGGCGGCGGCATTTGCCAGGTATCTTCAACCCTTTACAATGCGGCTCTCTATTCGGGCATGACAATAACCCAGAGAAGGAACCATTCCCTTAAGGTAAGCTATCTTCCGGCCGGCAGAGACGCTACCTGCTCATGGGGTACAATAGATTTCTGCTTCAGAAACGACCTTGAGCTTCCGGTAAAAATCGAAGCCACCATGGATAATGGCACAATGAAGATTCGTTTCCTCTCACCCGGCGATCCCGGAATCGGCGATATCGACATACAGGTTGTAAATAACAACGGAACATACACCCTCTACAGATATGTGGACGGCGTAGTCGATTATACGGCTACAAGCAGATATAGCGGATAAAAATTTGACGCAGGCTTAGTTTTAAGCCTGCGTCGGTTTTTGGTTTTAATTATTTAATTTTTGTAATCTGAACAACTAAAAGGCTATGATTAACTTATCATTCTGCTTCAAAGTAGTCTAAAATTTCCACCAGCGCATCATAAGCCGTGTATTGTGCCTCATTTACCTTATCATAATCCGGATTTTCGACATTTAATTCAGCTATCATAATATCTATATTATCTCTAGCAGTTATAATTTTATCTGTAAGTTCTGGTAAGTATTTTGATACGCTTTCTATATTGAATGTCGGTAAATCCTCACTTCCAACTATACTTTCAGCACTACAACAGGACATTCTAACACCTTCTTCAGCAAACATTACAGCAGCCAACCCATGTGCTGCTGCTCTTGCAATGGTATATCCTTCATTCTCTAATTTCACTGCGTTCTGAAGATACTCTATACACAATTCTGCTCTGCTCTTAACAGTTCGCGCAATTTGATATGCATCCGGATCATCTTCCACAGCAAAAACTCCGTCCGGCAAATTGATTGTTTGAATCTCTTCTGCTGTCATAGTAATGTTATCCTTAATGTCATCTGCTAATTGAAAATCAATCTCTGCAGTACAATCATCTTTTATATCATTTTTATTGATGGCAAAGCTTGCAATCATGCGAACCGGCTCACTGCCTCCCCATAAAGTCCCGTATTTAGTAGAAACAGAATATCCACAGTTTTCTATAAAAGCTCCAAGCACATCTCCGAAAGTTGGTGATATCTGATTATAGGAATTGGTATTATTCATATTCAACGTAATACTACTAGCACTAGTTGATAACTCTATATTTTTGTCACTATTATTCACAACATCATAAACTAGTAATAAATAGTTTTGTGCAGTGCTGAGTCCTTCCTCTGACAAGTCCAAATTTTCTGCAGGATCTAAATAGAATAATCCTTTTACTTCAATATTAGCTGTCTCATTAGTTTCCTCTGTATCGGCAGTATTATTGGAACTTCCGCATGCACACAGAGATAAACTCATTACTAAAATTAAAATCAGGGATAAGGCCTTCTTCATAAATTATCCTTCTTTCTAAATAATATAGTAGATTAATATGCTTATTAGTTAGGTTATTGGTCTGCTTAGTTACTACATATCATAGGATTTTAATTCATTCTCCAAACGAAAAACAATATTTTGGCTATTTGGTTTATTTGCATAATGGCAGTCCCCAATGATGTGATAAACATGCGTTCCTGTGTTTAAAATATATTGTCCGCACATAAGAATACCCCCTTCCCCTTATTTCTTAGCTCTAATTATAGTCCATTTTGTTATATAAATCAATAGAACAAAATGTTTTAACTATACTTTTTTGTGTCAAATATTA
>JAJQDF010000192.1 GCA_021202325.1 Clostridiales bacterium
TCATTTCTTATGTCAGTTTTTTGAGTTTACACAAAACTTGAAACGGTCTCAAAAAGGCGGAACCAACAAAGGTTCCGCCTTAAGCGCCTCGCGCTTATTTTAATGTAGCAAGTCTTTCCTCAATCTGCTTGAGGGTTTCTTTGTATTTTATGCCTTTTGCCTTCTCTTCCTCGATTACAGACGCAGGCGCTTTGGCGATAAAGCCTTGATTTGCAAGCTTTTTCTCAACTCGCTCAACTTCTTTAATCATTTTGTCACGTTCTTTGTTAAGGCGTTCGATTTCCTTTGAAATATCAACAAGCTCTGCAAATGGCATGTAGAGAGTTGCTCCGGGAATAGCTGCAGAAACTGCATCGGAGGCTATGCCGTCCTTGCTGTCCTGAATGATAACCTCGCTGGCATAGGCAAGTGTTTTGAAGAATACACTGCTTCTTTCGAAAATGCCGGCAATTCCTTCATCAGCCGTAACGACATATACTGTGGCCTTTTTGCTGGGAACAACGTTCATTTCGGCACGCACGTTTCTTATGGCTCTGACAGCTTCTTTTATAAGGTCAATTTCACTTTCGTTTTCGGTGAAATTCCATTCGGATTTGTATTCAGGCCAAGCCGAGAGCATTATTGTTTCTTCTTCGCTCTGGAGGTGTGTGAAAATTTCCTCTGTGATAAACGGCATAAACGGATGAAGCAGCTTAAGTGCGTTCATAAGAACTGTCTTAAGTGTCCATAAAGCCGCATCTCTGGAGCTGTCTTCCTTGTTGTAAAGACGAGGCTTAACCATTTCAATATACCAGTCGCAGTATTCATCCCAAAGGAAGTCTCTTATTTTCTGTGCGGCAAGTCCAAGCTCATAAGCGTTGAGATTGTCGGTAACATCCTTAACAAGGGTGTTCATCTTGCTGAGAATCCATTTGTCGGCGCTTGTGAGATAAAGAAGCTTGTCCGTATCCTGTTCATCCTCAAGATTCATAAGAACGAAACGTGAAGCATTCCAAAGCTTGTTGTTGAAGTTACGGCAGTCCTCAAGCCTCTCCCAATAGAAACGCATGTCGTTGCCGGGAGCGTTGCCTGTTACAAGCATAAGTCTCAATGCGTCGGCGCCGTATTTATCTATAACATCGATGGGATCTATGCCGTTTCCAAGGCTCTTGGAGAACTTGCGGCCTTGGTCATCACGAATAAGTCCGTGGATGAGAACGTCGCTGAACGGGCATTCTCCAACCTGTTCAATTCCTGAGAATACCATCCTTATTACCCAGAAGAATATTATGTCATATCCTGTAACCATTGTGGATGTGGGATAGAAGTGCTTGAGTTCTTCGGTTTCCTCAGGCCAGCCCAAAGTTGAGAAGGGCCAAAGCGCTGATGAGAACCATGTATCAAGGGTGTCCTCATCCTGCTTGAAATCTGTGGAACCGCACTTGGAGCATACAAGACCTGTGGGATCCTTTGTAACCTCTATGTGGCCGCATTTCTGGCAGTAGTAAGCAGGAATTCTGTGTCCCCACCAAAGCTGTCTGGAAATGCACCAGTCACGGATATTTTCAAGCCAGTGCATGTATGTTTTGCCGTAGCGTTCGGGGATAAAACGGAGAGTTCCGTTTTTGTAAACTTCCATGGCAGGCTTTGAAAGCTCGTCCATTTTTACAAACCACTGAAGCTTAATCATGGGCTCAACAACTTCGTTGCATCTTTCGTGTACGCCTACCGAATGGGTTATGTCCTCAACCTTTACAAGAAGGCCGAGCTCTTTCAGCTCTTCTACGATTACCTTTCTTGCTTCGTATCTGTCCATGCCCTCGTATTTTCCGCCGTTGGCATTTATAGTTCCGTCGTCGTTGAATACGTTTATTTTAGGAAGGTTGTGGCGCTCTCCAACCTCATAGTCATTAGGATCGTGGGCAGGAGTAATTTTAACTACACCTGTTCCGAATTCTCTGTCAACGTAGGAATCGGCAATAATAGGAATTTCCTTGTTAACAAGGGGCAGAATTGCATTTTTGCCTATGAGGTGTTTGTATCTCTCGTCGTCGGGATGAACGGCAACAGCTGTATCGCCGAGCATTGTCTCCGGACGGGTTGTTGCAAGCTCTAGGAATTCATCTGTTCCTGCAATGGGGTACTTGATATGCCAGAAGTGACCGGCCATATCAACATGGTTTACCTCAGCATCGGAAATAGTTGTCTGGCATTTAGGGCACCAGTTTATAAGCTTTTCGCCTCTGTAAATGTAGCCCTTGTTGTAAAGACGTATAAATGTCTCAAGGACGGCGGCGGAGCAGCCTTCATCCATTGTGAAGCGGACTCTGTCCCAGTCGCAGCTGGAACCGAGCTTGCGCAGCTGCATAAGAATTTCTGAGCCGTATTCTTCCTTCCATGCCCATGCTCTTTCAAGGAACTGTTCACGGGTTATGTCGTTTTTGGTAATTCCCTCTTCGGCCATCTTTTGAACAATCTTTACCTCTGTTGAAATTGAGGCATGGTCTGTTCCCGGAACCCAAAGGGCATTGTAGCCGCTCATGCGTTTCCAGCGGATTAATATATCCTGAAGTGTGTTGTCAAGGGCATGTCCCATATGCAGTTTGCCTGTGATGTTCGGCGGCGGCATAACGATGGTATAGGGTTTCTTTGATTTGTCTACTTCGGCATGGAAATATTTCTTTTCAAGCCATTTGTTGTAGATACGTTCCTCGATACTCGGATCGTATGTTTTTTCAAGTTCGTGTATCATGTCGTTTTTCCTTTCATCAATTATTTGCAGAAATAAAAAAGACTTTCTGCCCATGTAAGGGCGAAAGTCCGCGGTACCACCTTAATTTCCGTATAAAACGGCTCTGAGCCTTAACGCGGCGAACGTTTCCGGCTAATGTATCTTTCTCACCGGAAATGCTGGCGGGCTACCTTCCTTCGCTGTAAAATCCGCTGTGCCTCTCAGCCTGTGAACACAGCTCTCTTTTGGGCTCATACGAAG
>JAJQDF010000241.1 GCA_021202325.1 Clostridiales bacterium
GAAAGCACCCACTCCAAAGTGGATGCTCCCAAGATAAGTTGTAATGCCCTTACGGACACCGCTTATCCTGTTGGCCGACAGGATAAGCATTTTTTATTTGCGCTTATTTCTCGTATTGAGAAAGGTAAGCAACGCAATTACAAAATTTCCAAAGGATATAATTAATGCTAATATCGCAAGGATTATCGAAATAGTTTCGAAAATTGTCATATGCGCCACCTCCCTTCCTATGTATTCCGGCAGGCCGGTTTCATAAACTCGGGAGGCTACCACCCTGTCATAGGTGCTTTCCGTAGGCATATTATACCACTTATTTCAGCAAATAACAACCAAAAATTTAAGACCTTGAGGGTTTCACCCTCAAACACCCAGCAGGGATATCATCCCTGCACCCATCTTACACACTAATTCTAAAGTTTACATAATTCAAGGCAGTAAACGGTGGAGGAATTCACTTCCGACACCGTCAATACATAGCGATTAGCCACTGCAAATGCAAAAGTTTCTACTGGAACTTTTGTATTTGCTACCATAACAGGCGGAAATCGAAGATTTTCGCCTAAGGCGCGCCCCGCCGCCTACTCATCATATAAGTCTAAGTCGTCCAAATCCGTAATCGGCTCCAGCTCTTCCTTTGGCTTCATGCTCTCCGAAGGCTCCGAATACTCTCTGGGCTTGAAGAATTCGTTCAGTACAGAATATATAACTATGGCCGTAAGTCCGCCCGCAAAGCCGTTGTTGTACAGGTTTACGCCCGAATAACCGGCTCCGGCATACAGTACAACGCAGGAATGGATGAATCCTGCCACAATGCCGGCAATGGGGCCATAGGTTCCTGAAATCGGCGCAAGGGTTGTGCCGAAGAGCAGTGCCAGCTGAGCCGATGGAGTGATCATAGCTCCCTCTCCTCTGAGCAGGCCGCTGAGTATAATACCGGCCATTATCGGCAGAATATTTAAAACATGCTTTCCCTTTACGCTGAAGCCGGCAATTGTCAGTATTCCGCCTATTGTCGGGCCGTTTACATCGTCGCCTATGGCAAGAAGCACTGCCGTGGAAACTATAATATTAACTCCCATATTTACAATAACTGCACCGACTCCGTCCAGCTCCAGAAAGTCCTCGGAAGGATTGCCTGTACGTTTAATCAAATTTCTATAATTTTTGTATGCATTTGGATCTATAGCTCTTCCGATTCCAATGAAAAAAATTCCCACAACGATAAGCAGCGACGCCGCCGAAGCGGTATATTCCGTTGCCCAAATGGAAACCGTATTGAACTCATAGCCGAAGGCCTTCAATATCGGCGTCAGCATCATTGCCATAAGTCCTGTGGCAAAGCCGCCGTTATACAAATTCATTCCGTGCTGTAATCTTTGGGTATAATTAGTAAGAACAGGCGTTACAAAACCTATTATAAGTCCGACAGTAACCGAAACCACTACATTTGATACGGTAACTTCTCCCTGATAGAAAAATGTGGAGCTGACAAGAGGCCCAAGGGACGAAGCCCAAAAGCTTGGCAAAAGGTATTTAGAGAGGCTCTCTTTTCTCAGAGCGCAGAAAAGATAGGTTCCCAAAAGTATAAACCACATATTGAATATGTTTTTACCGAAAAAAGCGAAGCCGCTCATCAGTCCGATGGTTACTATGTTTCCGCTCTTTATGGGCATTTTGTTGGCATACATAAGGAGCGCCATGGCCATCGTGACCAGCCCGACGTTCAGCAGCGTTGCCGGCACACCGGCAAGCTCCATATAATCAGTTATAAGTATATCGCTTGAAAGGACAATGGTTTTAAGCCCCTCAAATGTATCAAGGGGCGACTCGCATGCAAAGCCAAGCACTATAAATGTCAGCGCATATACAAACAGCACTCTATAAGGTTTTTTCCATTCAGTGTCCACGCCATGTCCCCCAATGCAATAATAACAACTTCTTTTATTATAACATCGGTTCAACCATTTTTCAACTACGCTTAACCTATTTTTAAGGTAAAACGGCAATCCTGCTTCACAGGCACCGTCGGGTATAAATGCCGATTGTTTCATCCTTTCCAATCCCGCATCTGCACTGCCGCTGCGGTCGGCACTCAACTTTTCATTTCACAACCGCACAGTCTCTCTATATATAAAAGTAAAAACGCTCCCGGAGAGTTTCACCCTCCCCGGGAGCAAATTTGTATTAGCTGTTCATTTTTTCTCTTACAAGGTCGGCAATTACTCTGACTGCGCCGTCAATTCCCGAGAACGTGCTGTTTATTGTTATGTCGTAGTTTTCCATATGTCCCCATTTTTTGCCCGTGTAGAAGTTGTAGTAGCTTTCACGCTTTTTGTCGGTCTTTTTAATAACTTCCTCAACCTTGTCGGCATCGTCGCCATATACCTCCACAGCTCTCTTGATTCTCGAATCAAGGTCAGCATGGATGAACACCTTCACGCAGTTGGGATCGTATTCAAGGGCATAATCGGCGCATCTGCCTATAATAACACAGGATTTTTCCTCAGCCAGCTTTTTGATTGTGTCAAACTGAGCAAGAAAAAGCTTATGATTAAGCGGAAGATTATTTCCTCCGGCATATGTACCCATTACAAGGGAGTAAAGAAAGCTTCCGTTATGATTTTCATCGTTTTCCTTAAGAATTTCCTCGGAAAAACCGCTCTGTTTTGCGGCAAGGGTTATAAGCTCCTTGTCGTAAAAGTCGATATTGAATAACTCAGCAAGTCTTCTTCCGATTTCACGTCCGCCGCTGCCATACTGTCTTCCTATTGATATGATTACTCTATCTCCCATACCAAACACTCCTATCTGTATTGAGTTTAAATTTATAATTATATTATACACAGTTTGTCAACGGATTTCAACACTTTTGCGGCAAAGCCGGTTAAGATGAAATCCCGGCGGATTTCATCTTATTGATGGCAGTAAAAGCAAAAATTCCGGGAGAAATTTTTACTTTTACATCG
>JAJQDF010000289.1 GCA_021202325.1 Clostridiales bacterium
GATATAAAGAAATAAAATATTTTTCAAAAACTGAAAAATTAAAAAAACTTGAAATTTTATAAAAATTTTAGCTTTGACAAAAATATTTTTTTGTGCTATTATGTCCGAGTTGAACAGCTGAAAGGGCGTAGAATGACGACGATTCTACGCTCTTTTTTCTTTGTTCTCCGCAGTTTTCAGGAAGCTTTCTCTCTGATAAAGACTCCAACAAAATCAATTTTTTTTATTTTCAAGGAGGATTTTATGGAACAGTCAGAAAACAGTCAGTTCTTGGGAACGGAGAAAATAAGTAAACTTATGCTGAAATTTTCCGTTCCCTGCGTACTCTCACTTTTAGTCAGTGCACTTTATAACATTGTTGACCAGATATTTATCGGAAACAGTGAACTTAGTGCCCTTGGTAATGCAGCGACGGGTGTTGTATTCCCAATATTCATCATTGCGCAGGCCTTTGCATGGTGCTTTGGCGACGGATGTGCTGCTTATCTGAACATATGCCAGGGTAAGGGTGATACAAAAAATGCCACTCAGGCAATAGGTACGGGTATTGTTATTACTCTTGTATCTTCGCTTGTGCTGATGGCAATATTTTTCCCCTTAAAAACACAGCTTTTAATGCTGTTCGGCGCTTCGGAAAACAGTATCGGTTATGCAGTTGAATATTTTAACGTCATTATTTTATTTTTCCCGGTATATATGCTTTCCAACATGATGAACTCTGTCATTCGTGCCGACGGAAGCCCTTCGTGGTCCATGGCATCAATGGTGGCAGGCGCTTTGGTAAACATTGTTCTTGACCCGGTATTCATCTTCGGATTTAAATGGGGAATGTTCGGTGCGGCGCTTGCAACAGTAATAGGACAGGTCGTTTCCTTCGTAATTGCTGTGATATATTATTTCCGCACAAAAACATTTAAGCTTACGGTAAGAAGCTTTGTTCCGCACTTTAAGGCATTCAGCGGAGCACTGCAGCTGGGTATATCATCATTTATAACACAGATGACAATTGTTATAATTTCCCTTGCCTGCAACATTCAGCTTGCAAAATACGGCGCAATGTCGCAGTACGGCGTGGACATCCCCATCGCAATTATAGGTATTGAAAGCAAAGTATTTACCGTTGTTATCAACCTTGTTGTAGGTATCGTTCTTGGCTGTCAGCCAATCATAAGCTACAACATGGGTGCAAGAAATTATGACCGTGTCAGGGAGCTTTATAAAAAGATACTTACCTGCACCATTGTTATAGGCCTTGCGTTTACAGCACTCTTTGAGTTTGCACCAAGCTTTGTTGTTGGAATATTCGGTACGCCCACAAATATTCCTAACCCAGAGGATTATTGGCTTTTCGGCGAAAAATGCTTCCGCATTTTCTTAAGCCTTGTAACATTTACATGTATCGTAAAGATGACATCGATATTTTTCCAGGCAGTCGGCAAACCCATCCGTGCGGTTGTCGCTTCGCTGATTCGTGATATTGTTTGCTTTATACCGCTTATCATAATTTATCCTGCTGTATTTGGAGGAATCGAGGCTATACTTTATGCCGCACCTTCTGCCGACTTACTTGCAATGATAGTTGCGGTGGCACTTACAGTATCGTTCTTCAGAACGCTGAAGGTTACTCCTGCGAAGGAAGAAAGCAATGTTGTACTCAAGCCTTCTAAGAAGGGCGTTATTATTACAATTGCCAGAGAACATGGTTCTTCAGGCAAACAGATTGGTAAGCTAGTAGCTGAAAGACTCGGCATACCGTTCTACTATAAGGAAATGACTGCTCTTGCAGCTCAGGAAAGCGGTCTTGATAAGGACTTTATTTCCGAAATCAACTCAAATTCTCCGGCTATGCTTCAAAGCCTGTATCTCAGCACAGATGTTATGCAGCAGGCCATTGTTGCCCAGAACAGAGTGCTTAAGAAAATTGCAGATCAGGGAAGCTGTGTAATCGTCGGCAGAGCCGCAGACTATGTTCTGAGGGATTACGAAGACGTTGTCCGTATATTCATATATGCGCCCGAAGAATATAAAATTAAGCGTGTAATGGAAGTTTACGGAGATACCCTCGATGAAGCAAAACGCAATGTCCGCCGTTCCGATGAAGCAAGAGGTTCATATTATAAGAATATTTCTGAGCAGACATGGGGCGAGCACCAGAATTACGAGATAATGATTGACAGCTCAATTGGTGTTGAGGCTAGTGCCGATACCATTTACCAGTACATCCAGGGCAGAACGCATTAAGCGTTTATAACTATAGACATATTTTTCTTTGTGAAGTATAATAACTTAATACAAGGATATTACAGCCTCTCAAGTATACTTGGGAGGCTCTTTAACTATTGAGAGAGGACGAATAATATGGAAAGAATAGCAAGTTTCAGCGTGGATCATACAAAACTGAACAAAGGAGTATACATCTCCAGAATAGACGGTGACATTACGACCTATGACATCAGAATGTGCAAGCCCAATGTGGATACGCCATTGGATCCCAAAGCGGCACACACCATAGAGCATATCGGCGCAACACTTCTGAGAAACGGCAAATATAAGAATGACATAATTTATTTTGGCCCTATGGGATGCATGACAGGATTCTATCTCATCACAAAGGAGCTGACCTTTGACGAAATAAAGGCTGTTGTAAAGGAAGTCTTTACTGAGATTTCCGAATGGGAGGGCGAAATTCCCGGAGCAAAGCCGGAAGAATGCGGCAACTACACATACATGGATTTGGAGAAGGCTAAGGCCGCAGCAAAGTTTTTTGTTGAGAGCAAATGGGAACACGAATATCATCTGCTGCGCGGCTGAGCCGCTTAAGCTGAAATCATTTTGCGATTTCAGCTTCTTACGGTAGCAAATCGAAAAGTTCCAGGAGAAACTTTTCGATTTGCAATGGACTGGCTCGCATTCTTTGACACCGTCGGAAATGAATTCCTTCGGTGGACACAGC
>JAJQDF010000182.1 GCA_021202325.1 Clostridiales bacterium
CATTTTATGTTTCCTTTCAAAATTAAATAAAAAACTATGTATGAAAAAAGTATAACCAATGAACAAAAGATTGTCAAGTAAAAATTAATAATCTCAAATGAACAAATTTGCTTAAAAATTTATTAATTTATCATTTTTTTAGTGCATTATACAAAATTATGTTATATAATCATAATTAGATAATAATGTGCATTGATTTTATATAAATCACCAACATGTAGGAGGAGATTGAGATGAAAAAGTTTAGGTTTACAGCTTTCACTGTCGCTTTGTGTACGGCGGCATCAACTGTAAGCTACGGAGCTGTATTTTCGGATGTCGGAAGCAGCCTGAGCTGGGCAGAGAGCTATATAAGCAGTGTTTATGAAAGCGGCCTTATGGTCGGCGACTATAACAGCAGCGGACAGCGTGTTTTCAGAGGAACGGAAAATATGACATATTCCGAGGCGGCACAGCTTATTTATTCGATAGTTGTACAGTCGGGATTTTCTACCGATATTACAGATACCGGTGTAAGCAAATACGCAATGGAGATGTCCAACGCAGGAATAGCCGATTGGGCTCAAAAGGCCGTTGCCTTCTGTATGGAGAAAGGAATTCTTACTTCCTATGATCTGTTAAAATTCACGAGCGGTTCGTCCGATGCCAAAATAACAAGAGAGGACATGGCAGTATATTTCGGAAAAGCCCTTGCGCTCAGCTATTCGGTTTCTACGGGAACTTCGCTCAGCTTCAACGATACATACGATATATCATCCAGCGCCAAGCCTTATGTTGAGCTTTTGAATAAGCTTGGAATTGTTTCCGGCGATGATAATAATAATTTTAATCCCAAGAACAACATTACAAGAGCAGAGGTTGCCGTACTGGCTTCTAAAACTTTTTCATTGATGAAAACTCAGGTTATAACCAATCCTGAGAGCGGCTATACTCAGACATCCGGAGTTGTTGTTTCAATTTATGAGGAAAACGGAACATACGTGCTTCGCCTCCAGACTTCAGAAGGACTTTCAGGTTTTGTTCTTACAACATCAACACCGGTATATAACAACGCCACAACCAATGTTGGACCTACGGGAATCGGCCTTGGCGATACCGTAACTGTATACAGCATGGATTCATCAATTGCAAAGGTTGTCATAACAAATGATGTTGAAGTAGACACTAATTATATAAACACAACGGAATACAGCTACACTGTAAAGGACAAAGGCGAGCTTGTCAGTGCCGGAGAATATAAGATTGGTTTCATAAATAAATCCGGCAGTACCGTTTACTATGTTGTAGCCACAGATGCGGAAATAACCCTTGACGGAAAGACAGCCACACTTAGACAGCTTTCCGACAGCATAAAGGCCGGCTCATTGATTGAGGTAACCGTTGAGCTCAACAGCTCTACCAATGAGGCGTACACTGTTACGGCAGAAGAGCAGGAGTATACAAGCTCTACTGAGGGAAAAATCTCAAATATCAACACCAGAAAGATAGTAATAACTTCAGGTTCGAAGACTTATACTTATAATCTTATAGATGAAGATACAAATGATGATAATTATCCGGATGTGACTGTAAAATATAACGGAAGTTCAAGCAGCCTTAAGGATCTTATAGAGAAATATGATGATCTTACAGGAAGTAAATATATCAGTGTTGTTCTCACACTTAACGATGATGACGAGGTTAAGAAGATTGTAGCCACAGCAAGCAACTATGATGAAGATGATGACGATAGCTACACAGGAACCATTAAGTCAATTGACACAAGTGAAGATGAAATCAAGGTTAACTCAAAGACGTATGATTTAAGCAGCAGTGTAAGAGTTTCAATTACGGCGGGAAGTGACAGTATCACGGATATAGATAAACTTGAAGATGCTGTAAACACCGGAGATATAACTATCAAAGTTGAGCTTACAGTAAAGAGTGGAAAAGTTACAAGAATTGAAGGCTACGTAACACAGATTGAAGGTAAACTTGATTATATGACAGTTACTAATAGCAGTTATCCTCGAGGAAAGATGGGCGTTACGGTATCAGACTTTGCTCAGATTACATTCAGCTATGACGAAGATACTACTCTTAGATTTGATGGTACCTCATATGATGATGTAAACATCACAAGCTTAAGAAATTCTGTTAACGGAAAAGATGAAGATGATAAATATGAAGTCACTGTTAAATTTGACGAGGACGGCATTGCAACATCTGTAAAAGACTGATAATAGGCTAACTTACTTACCCCTCCCGGAAACGGGAGGGGTATATTTCTGCCTAAAAAATAAAGGACGAAATTAATCGTCCCATTTGATGTGCTTTATTTATTAATCACGGAATGTAATTTTTCCGTCGTCTATGCTGTCGATTATTGCCAGAGATTCAACTCGGATATGGTTTTCTTCTCTGAGAAGCCTGCCGCCTTTCTGGAAGCCCTTTTCTATGACGATGCCTATGCCCTGAACCGAAGCGCCTGCCTGCTCACAGAGATTTTTGAGGGCGAGAGCCGCTTTGCCGTTGGCGAGGAAGTCATCAATAATAAGAATTTTATCTTCGGATGATATGTATTTTTTGGAAACCATAATAGGATAGGTTTTCTGCTTTGTGAAGGAATAAACTTCACTGTGGTACTTGTCCGGATCGAGGTTCCTGGATTCTGTTTTCTTGGCGAAAACAACAGGGATGTTGTTGAAATACTGGGCGGCTATAGCGGCTATGGCTATGCCGGATGCTTCTATTGTTATGATTTTTGTTACCTCAATGTCACTGAATATGCGGGCAAATTCCTTGCCTATTTCATTCAGAAAGGCCACATCTATCTGATGATTCAAAGAACTGTCAACCTTGACTATTTCGGTGCCTATTGCTGTGCCGTCAGATAAAATCTTTTTCTTTAATGCTTCCATCTTTATCCCCCTTAAAAAGACTATTTGTATTATATTATCCTATGAAGAAACA
>JAJQDF010000101.1 GCA_021202325.1 Clostridiales bacterium
ATTTTAAGACTGTATGCAAAAATGTTTTGTTATATATTTTTCAAAAAATCAAAATTGAATAAATTTAATCTCAAACCGACCGTTTAAATAGTCAATATTTCACACAATGCAAAAACATTGTTTTTGTGGGAAAACTCTAATAAACATACTGGATTTTATACAAATTAAACAATCAAGGTCTTAATCTTCATCATTTTTTTCTATGTTGTCCGACAATATATTCCCCCATACTTCACTAGCTTTTAAGTGCTTTAGCCATCTTTGTTTATCGCCGTTTCTTTCATCAAATCCGCATACAGCTTTATAGTCACAGTAGTCACAAGACAGAGAATTGCTGTTTTTGGCAGGGCTTCTGCTGACATTACCGTCTATTATTTCGCCGCCAATCTCTGCAGCCTTATTAACTGCGTATGACATAAGCTTTCCGTAATGCTCGGCACTAACGGTTGAACCGCCTATTCCGCCGTCCTTTTTAAGCTTAACATCCACAATACTGGATTTACCTTCGCTTTCCATGGATTCGTCCAATGCTTCAAGCACATCCTTTTCATTGCACGCTAGTCCCGACATTTGGAATTTGCGGAACATAGCGGCTTCGGGACTGCCATCCTTGAGTTCCGAGGACTTTATGACGGGATCCATTACCCTGAAATAGAATGCTCCGCCAACCTTAGGCTCATCCTTTACAAGACCTTTTCCTGTTTTTAGAAATGCATCCATATAGAGCAATAGCTGAAGCTGGAGACCGTAGTATATATCGGAAAGACTGAAATCCTTTGTTCCGGATTTATAATCTATTATTTTTATATATCCGTTACCATCTTTTCGGTATACGTCTACCCTATCGATTTTACCTCTGAGAAGCATTTTCCTTCCGTCCGGCAGTGTTATTTCAATGGCCGGAAGCTCTCCGCCAAGACCAAAGTTTATTTCGCTGCCCAGTGTTTCAAATTTGCCCTGAGTCATTTGCTTTCTCAATACGGAAACGGTTCTGCCGGCAATTCTTTTAATTCTTTTAATCAGGTACATATAAGCCGCCGAACTCAAAAGGACTCTGCTTGCCGCATCGGGAGCAATTGCATCTACGGCATCAGCTGTTATTTTCAATATTTCATCTTCGGTGATTGTCTGCCATGTCAGATTTCTATCCTTCATGGTCTCGGTAAATTTCTGCAAAACGCTATGGAAAAGCGAACCAATATCCGGTGTTCTAAGCTCAAATACGCTTCTCGGCTTTGCTCCCAGCGAATAGCTTGCAAAATATCTGAAAGGACAATTAGCAAAGGTTTCAAGCCTGGATATGCTTGTGCGCATTTTATCTCCGTAAAGTCTGTCGAGATTTTCCTGACTTAATCTTTCATTAGTATTTCTTTGTTCTGAGCCCCTTTGTATCATTACAGCTCTATCTCTGTATTCGTCAGAGTTAATAAGCCAATTCAACGTTTCATTCCATATGAGGCTTCCGCCTAAAAGGCCGCTCCCCAATCTATGCAGTACGGGTATAGGCCTGTCAATTGACTTTAACGACATAAAGTTTCCGCTTTCATGCTTGATATTCGAAAAAATATTTTTAAGTCTTACAATTACAGATGAAGGTCTTGTTTCTCTGCTGGTATCATCGGCCTTATTCCTGCAGAGATATAAGTATTCCTTAGGCTTAGTTATGCCCATATATATTAAATACTGCTCTTCAAAGGATGCTCTTGTGCCGGAATGTATAAAATCTGCTCCGTTCTCTTCAAGTGCTTCTTTCTCACGCTCAGTAAATATTCCTCCGCTGTCGGTTTCTACCGATGGCAGAACTCCCTCATTTACACCGACAACAAAAAGCGCACGAATACTTGGTATTCTGCTTCGCTCAATGTCACCGATTATAACTGTATCTATTCCGGCAGGGATAATACCCATTTTAAGGCCGGAAAGGCCGGCATCAAGGATTTCTCCGTATTCTCTAATGGTTACTTTATCATCGCCCAAAAGCGAGACCATATTTTCAAACAGCTCTCCTATCATTTCAAAGCATTGTATCTGCTCCTGAGCCTTGTCAAGATTGCCTTCGGCTTCGGCCTTTTCGGCTCTGTCAGCCAGCTGTTGGGCAATATCGAGCTTTTCAAGTATTTCGTACAAATCTATGGTAATATCCCTTACAGCATGATTTCCAGATCTGTACTTTTTATAAAATTCCAAAAATGGCTCAATAGCCTTATCCTTTATTCTATTTATCTCGTCTTCTCTGTCAGCATTGGGATCATTTTCAAATCCCCACTGCCATAGACCGCTCTTCCATGTATCGCCCTTTATACCATACTTTAAAACATAGTTTTCGAGAATATCTCTTTCGTCTCTTGTAATGCCGGTAAGCTCGGTTTTAAGGCATCTGAATATGGATTCATATGAAATATTATCTGCAACCATTTCTACAATGGCGGATATAAGCTCTGTGCAGGAATGTCCCATTACATTTCTTTTGTTATTCATGAAAAGAGGTATGCCATAGTGGGAAAATATGAGCTTTATATGCTCCTCATAGTCAGACAGGCTTCTGGCCGTTACGGCTATATCCCTATAACGCAATCCTCTATCTCTGACAAGGTGTATTATTTCAGCCGCACACATATTTACTTCGTCTTCCGTTGTCTCGGCCTCGAATATTTTGATACCTGTGCTGTCAGCAGATTTATTTATATTCCAGCTGAAATATTCCTTCTCAAGTCTGGCAACACCTTCGCTTTTATAGTGGCTTTCCGGGAAAAATACACTTTTTTCAACGGTGCAGCCATTTTCGGCGCATAGCTTTTTAAGCCTCTGCATTGTCTCCCAAGGCTCAAAAAAGCTATTTTCCATTGCAATATCCTTTGCATATGATGTTTTTACATCCATATTAAGAACAACGCTGACTCGTTCACAGCGTGAAAGCAATACTTTAATTATGTCGAACTCTTGATTTGTAAATCCATAGAATCCATCCAGCCAAACTTCAGCGCCATTTATATATTGGGACTCGTTCATTTTTTCGGCAGCCGCAGTCAGCATATCATCTTCGGATACATAGTTATTCTTTAAAAATGAGCGGTATTCAGAATAAATAAGCGCCAAATCAGCAAGCTTCATGGCCATAGCGCTGTCCTTTGGAAATCTCTCGGAAATTTCTTTGACATCTTCAGCCGTAAATCCGCCTTCGGCAAACTCCCTTATTTCATCGCTGAGCCTTTCGATAAAGCCCTGTCTTTTACATACAGCACCAAAATAACACAGCTTGTCGCTGTTTATCATGAGTATTCGCCTGAGTATCATGAGCTTTCCAGTATCGCCCAACGTTTTTCCGGCGATTCCGCCTTTTTCGGAAAATATATTGTCTGCAAGTCGTCTAAAGCTCAATACAACCGCATTGATTATTCCGCCGGTAACATCGACAAGTTCTCTCTCCGCCTGGAGTGAATACTGCTCCGGAACAATATATATCAGCCTTTTGTCCAGTTTCTGTTTTTCCTTTATTTCATTGAGACAAAATGAGCTTTTGCCGCTGTTGCTTCTTCCCAAAATAAATCTAAGTCCCATATAAAACCATCCTGACAAGTAATAATATTCCTAAAAGTCCAATAAATATATAATAAAACGCCCTTTGGAGGACATAGTATGAGCAAAACAAAATTCATGGTAATCAGGCTGAAAGAGCTTATAAAAACAGCTGTTTTTGCCGTTATAGGCGCCGCTGTAATAATAGCTCTTATCATAACGCTTGTTCCAAAAAACTCCGATGCAAAATACAAATCCGGTACATATACAACCAACGTAACACTGGGGAGCGAAACCGCCAAGGTCAGCATGACATTCAGCGAACAGGAAATAACCGATGTGTCATTCATCCCCACTTCAAGCACATTAACGGCGTTTTATCCGCTTGCACAAACCACCGCCGACGAAATTTGCGCTCAAATTCTGTCTTCACAAACCACCAGCATTGAATTAGCCTCCGACTCGGCCGTTACAGGCGAGATAATTCTCGATGCCGCAAATGAATGCATAGATAGAGCTAAAAGATAGAACATACATATACAGCCATGCTGTTTTGAAGGATTGGCCTTAACTGCATGGCTGTTGTATCATATATCTAACTGTAACTGCTCACCGTTGGAGCCGTCAATCCGTGGTTTAAGTCCAAAATGACCATATCCTCCATTTGTAACAACACGTCCCCTAGGGGTACGTTTTATATAGCCAAGCTGTATAAGGTAAGGTTCTATTACATCCTCTATAGTTTCAGGCTCCTCATTTACAGCGGCGGCTATCGTATCTAATCCGACAGGGCCTCCATCAAACTTATCAATCATTGTAAGCAGTATTTTTCTGTCGGTATTGTCAAGGCCGTTTTTATCGACCTCCAGAAGGTCAAGGGCAACAGATGCCACTTCGTCTGTAATTACGCCGTCATACCTAACCTGGGCAAAGTCACGCACCCTTTTTAAAAGTCTGTTGGCAATTCTCGGCGTGCCTCTGGAACGTCTTGCAATTTCTGCGGCGCCTCCGGCATCAATTTCGGTATTGAGAACTCCGGCAGAACGAATAACTATTTTAGATAAATCCGTTGTCGTATAGGGCTCCAAATGATTGACAACGCCAAATCTATCCCTAAGCGGTGCTGTCAAAAGGCCTATTCTTGTAGTTGCTCCGATAAGCGTAAACTTCGGAAGCTCAAGTCTTACACTTCTTGCACCGGTTCCCTTTCCGATAACAATATCAATTACAAAATCCTCCATTGCCGGATAAAGTATTTCCTCTATTATACGGTTAAGCCTGTGTATCTCATCCACAAACAATATATCGCCTTCATTAAGGCTGTTTAGAATAGCCGCCATATCGCCGGGGCGTTCTATGGCCGGGCCTGATGTTGCCTTAAACCCTGCGCCCATCTCATTGGCAATAATGTTTGCAAGAGTCGTTTTTCCCAAACCCGGAGGGCCGTATAAAAGTACATGATCCAGAGGTTCTTCCCTTTTTTTGGCTGCCTCCATGAATACTTTAAGGTTTTCCTTTACCTTGTCCTGGCCGATGTAAGAATCAATACTGTCCGGTCTTAAACTAAGCTCTATATCGCTGTCGTAGTCATTGGCAGCTGTTGTAATAATCCTTTTATCCATTTGAATACTCCATAATTATAGTCTGCTTAGCTCTCTGAGAGCGGCAGAAAGTATTTTCTGTACATCCATTGATTCATTATAGACCTTGCTTACGGCCTTTATAGCCTCACTTCTTGTGTAGCCCAGCGAAATAAGCGCCTCGGCAGCCTCTGACCTGTCTTCGCCTGCGGTAACGGCTTCAAGCATTGCTGCATCTTCTCCGCTTTCAAAGGCCGCCGACATATCTTCGCTGCCAATTTTATCTTTAAGGTCAAGTATAACTCTCTGTGCTGTTTTTTTGCCAATTCCCGGTGCCCTGGCAATCGCCTCCGCATCGGAAGATATGATAGCCGTAATAAGCTGAGTCGGCGTCATCACACCTAGTATGCTTACTGCCGCCTTGGGGCCTATTCCCGAAACGGAGATAAGCTTCTCATACAAATGTTTTTCTTCGAGGCTTGCAAAACCGAAAAGAGAAATTCCATCCTCTCTAACGCTCATGTATGTATATACGGTCACTATGCCGCTCTGTGCGCATAGCTTCTGCGCCGAAAACGCCGGAACTGTCACTTCATAGCCAATGCCGTTGTTCTCAACGACCATTGTGTCTCCGCCGTTATATATTATTTCACCCTTAATATATGAAATCATAATAAATCCCTTCGAATAATTACAAAATAAAATGCTACTCCTCTATTATACTTAATGGGCGCTTCCTTTTCAACTAAAAAATAACGCTTAGAAAAACGCCCATCAGAAAAATAATCTCCAATGAGCGTTACGTAACAGTGATTTTTTAAATTAACCTGCTTTCTGCAGCGGCCTCAAGTATATTTACAGTACCATTAATTCCGAATATACCGCTGTCAATACACAAATGATAATTATCTGCTTTGCCCCACTGGGCATCTGTGTAATAAGAATAATAATTTGCACGGTTTTTGTCGGTGTTTCGTATACGCTTTATCGCTTCCTCTTTGGTAATATGGTTCCTGTAAGCAACACGGGAAACTCTCAAATCCATATTGGCATATATAAAAACAGAAAGAACATTGTTTTGTTCCTTTAATACCTGGTCTGCACATCGGCCTACAATTACAGCTCGGCCATTCTTTCCGATTTTGCGTATTTCCTCAAACTGTCCGAATGCCGCTCTTAGCGGAATGGGAAGTTTATGCTGTTCTGCAGCACCGGACATACCCAAAGAAGCATTCATCCATTTATCTGCTAATTTTTCATCATATCTTTCAATGACATCCGCTGATAAACCGCTGCCTTGCGCTGCTTTTTCCAAAAGAACTGTATCATAATATTCGTAACCCAGTCTCTCTGCAAGCTTTTCGCCTATTTCTCTTCCGCCGCTGCCATATTGACGGCCTATTGCTATAATTAAATTTTCACTCATATAAAATCCTCCTCGTATAACATTCATTTAGAGCTTTTTCCAGTTTATTCTAAGCAGAATTACTGCAACAACAAAGGCTAGAACATCCGCCAGCGGGCCTGCCCACAATACTCCTTCTACTCCCATTGCAATAGGCAGCAAAAGTGTTGCCGGAAGCAGGAATATAATCTGCCTTGTAAGAGATAATGCGGTGGCCTGTTTAGGTTTTCCAATTGCTTGGAAAAATACACCTGATACCATTTGACAGCCATTTATCGGACATGCCAAAAGGAAAATACGGAAGCACTTCACAGCAAATTCATTGTAAAGGTCGGATTCTGAACCGAATAAGCTAACAATACACATCGGAGCAAATTGGAAAATCAAGAATGCAAAAACCAATACAATTGTTGAAACTATAAATACTATTTTATACGTTTGTTTTACCCGATTCACTTGGTTACATCCATAATTATATCCGAAAATAGGCTGAGCACCGGTGGCCATACCCATAATAACCGCCGTAAGTATTTGATTGACCTTCATGGTAATACCTATTGTAGTCAAAGGAATATCTGAGCCGTATATGGATTTAGCACCATAAACGACGAAAACATTATTGGTTACTGCCATTACCAAAACCAGTGCAATCTCAGTAATGAAGCTGGATACACCAAGACTGCAAACCTTTGCAATTACTTTCTTGGAAATTATAAAGCAATCTTTATTAATTCTAATGCTTTTGAAGCGCCGCAAATAGGCAAGATAGAATATTGCATTAAATATCTGTCCCAGAATTGTTGCAAGTGCCGCACCTTTTACGCCCCAGTTAAATACAAAAATAAAGATTGGATCAAGAATAATATTTGTAATACATCCAATCAGGAGACCTGCCATGCTGTATCTTGGGCTTCCGTCAGCTCTTATCATGCCTGCAAGAGAGGAATCTATTGCCGCAAACAGAACTCCCCATACAATAATATGCCCATAATCAATAGCATAGGGCAAAATATCTTCCGTAGCACCAAACAGCAGGCATAACGGCCTAAGAAAAATTTGAAATAATATACATAATACGATTCCTATAATTATTGTCATACTGACAGCGTTTCCAACACCCTTTGCGGCGGCATCAGGTTCAGCCTGTCCCAGCTTTAAGCTAAGATAAGCTGATGCTCCGTCTCCCACCAGCATAGCCAGTGCAATAACTATAATTGTGATGGGCAAAATTACGTTGGTAGCACTATTTCCGATATAACCCACGCCCTGTCCTATGAATATCTGATCGACAATGTTGTAAAGCGCATTGACAACCATGGAAATGATGCTTGGTATGCTGAACGTCAAAATTAATTTGCTAATCCGTTCTGTTCCCAATGGGTTGGCTGCTGCATTGTTTTTAGCCATATGTAATACCTCCATATAATCAATTTTTACGGACTGCACTGTTAGCCAATAAGACTTTTAAGAAGAGTCCGTAAAGGTATTATAACAGTACGTGTATTGATTCTGACATGAATATATGGTATTATTAATGATAAAAATGCAATAATAGAGGTGGCAGAATTGAATACTCAACAATTAGAGACCTTCATACAGGTAGCAGATAATCTTAACTTTGCAAGAGCAGCTGAAGTTCTGAGCATGACACAATCCGCTGTTTCTAGGCAAATACACTCCCTTGAAGACGAACTCGGAACACAGCTTTTGATACGTACAACCAGAACAGTTACACTCACTCCGGCGGGGATTAGTTTCTTGGAGGATGCAAAAAAGATTATAAATACATTAAATACAGCGAAGGCTAAAATCAATCAGAATACTGAAGCTAATATACAGGTTTTAACAATGGGATGCGGTAACGAAGTTGATTTGGATTTTCTTTATCTTATACTGAAAGAATTGAAAATCAAGCTTCCTGAAATTCATCCATTTTTGAAAATAATCCCGCATAGGTCCATTTTATCGCTGTTTTCTCAGGGAGATATAGATATTCTCTTTGGATTCAGAGACGATATTCCTTTGCGGGATAACATGGTTTATAAAGAGCTTGTCCAGATTCCGCCTTGCTGTGCTATTTCTGATTCTCATTTCTTTGCAGGCAAGGAATCAGTCTCTATATCAGAGCTTTATTCAGAAAGCATTATTCTATGCAAGGCAGTGCCATCAAGGACAGAAGCAATTCAGGAGCAAATTGCTTCACATATATTACCAGAAAAAACATATATATGCGAAAATCTTCAGGCAGCATTAGCACTGATAAGGGCAGGCTATGGTTTTACTATAGTACCAAAAATTGAATTCCCAAATGCAGGAATTAGATTCATCTCATTGAAAGATGCCGAAATACTTTCTTATGGAATGTTTTACAAAAAGAACTCTATGACACCTACTATTAAAAAGGCAATTGACATTATCAGAAAAATATCTAATCAATAAAAATGCCCATCAGAGAAATAATCTCTAATGAGCGCTAAAGTAAAAACTTATATAAGAAGTTTAGTAAGTGTTTTGCCAATATCATCATCAATGCAGATAGACTGCTTCATTATTTCTTTCGGACATAATGATTCGCCATAGTTTATGCATGCATAAACAGCTTTTGGATTCTTCGCTGTCATCTGCCAGAAAGGATATTTAATTATAACCGGGGTATTTCCGCCAACATCAAGTTCCAAAAACAGAACGTGCAGGTTTTCATGACGGCGAATAAACTCGCTGTATCTTTCCGCTGCTCTATGCCAGCCCTCGTCCTCCACAAATGTTTCGTCGCATCTGAGGTTTACATTCATCGGCGCACCGCATATTGGACAGCGGGGAATAAGCTCCGACGGAATCTTCATATCCTTCTGCTCAGCGGCCATCCTGCGGACAGCTTCCTCATTGTCATATGTTTTGTTATGACATGGTTTTGAACACTGCCAAAGGCCGTAATCGCCTTGAGTATAAAACAATCGTTTTTTATCAAAACTGGCAAGTTGGAATTGATGGTCTACATTGGTTGTCAGCACAAAGTAGTCCTTATCCTTTACAAGCTCAAACAAATCAGAATATGGTTTACCGACTCCGGCTTCATAACGGTTTATAAGAATGTGGCGTGACCACCATGCCCAAAATTCCTCTAAGCTGTCAAAGGGATAAAAGCCGCCGGAATACATATCATTAATGCCGTATTTCTTATGAAAATCCGAGAAATATTTCTCAAATCGTTCACCGCTGTAGCTCAAGCCGGCCGAAGTTGATAATCCTGCTCCGGCACCTATGATAATAGCATCGGCTGTATTTATTTCATTTTTTAGTCTGAATATATTATCTGAGCTGGTTCCTGTAAATTTGCAGGTCGATGTCCTTGAAAACATTGAATATCACCTTGATTTCGCTATGAGTCTGTTCTTTATATTCCTTTACTTTCTTAACGGCAATTTCCGCCGCCTTATCATTGGGAAAATGGAATTCACCGGTGGAAATACAGCAAAATGCTATACTCTTAATATTATTTTCATCAGCAAGCTTCAGGCACGAACGGTAGCATGAAGCAAGAAGCTCTTTGTCCTTGCTCGTCAGCCATCCGCCTATAATGGGGCCGACGGTATGAATTACATAATTACAGGGAAGATTGAACGCAGGTGTTATTTTTGCATCGCCGGTTCTTTCTTCATGGCCCTGCTTTTTCATTATTTCTGAACAGGCGGCACGAAGCTGTATACCTGAATATGTGTGAATGGCATTATCAATACAGCCATGGTTGGGGCAAAAACAGCCGAGCATCTGCGAATTTGCCGCATTAACAATTGCTCCGCAGCGAAGGGTTGTAATGTCGCCCTGCCAAATATATATTCCATCCTGTACCGGTGTTAAGTCGAAAATATCAATAATACCCTTTCGTTGTATTTCCGCCTGCAAATAGGCATCTTGAATTTCAATAAATTCATCGCTTACTGCTTTTGGCATGCGAATATTAAACAGAGCCCTAAGCAGTAGCCATTGCTCCTGTTTATTTTCCGGGATTTCCATATCTTTATATTGGGGTTTCTCCGCCAAAAGCTCTTTTATTAAATAAATTCTGCGTTCATCCTGAGTCATAGTTAACCTCTCTTTTCAATGGTCTGTTTCGGACAAATTTCCGCACAACGTCCGCAGTGCAGACAACGTTTTTGATCAATTATAACCGGTTTCACCGATATATCAATACATTTCTGCGGACAGACTGAATAGCAAAGCTGACATCCTATACATTCGTTTCCGACAAAATAACCGTTTTCCACAGTTTCTGTATTGCCGATAACTATACTGTCACGCACCACACGGGCAGGTTCTCTTATATCAAAATATTCTCCCGCTGCCTCATACAGCTGAAAAACTTCCAATGCACTGCGTGTATCACCGGGATAAATATCCTGCATATATGTATTATTTTCGAAAATTTCATCCAGTTTTTCTGAACCGATATTTTTGACTTTTCCTCTCAAAGATACCGATTTTTTATTTTTAGTGGCAGACAAGGCAATATACTTCTGCTCCATAAGCTGGGTATAGAACGCTTTGCCCTTGGCTGTCAGAAAGTAGACGCCCTTTTCGTCCCACAGCATCATATCAATAGTGCGAGTCTGAGGATGTCCGTCAGTACCAATGGTAGCAACTGTTGTGGAATGAATGTCCTCAACCAGCATTTTCAGATAATCCAGATTAGTCATAACATTTTCCTCCGAGTTTTTCTCTCATCTTGTATAACAAAATTTATGTCATGTCTGTAATAAAGCCGCTTCATTTTGGGAGCGGCTTTAAGAGAAGATGTAAAAATTTATTAATTAGTCAATGAGCCAAGCAGCTACTTCATCAGCAGCCTTCATAGCATCTTCGTTCTCCATTACGGAGCCGGGAACGTTGGCATTGCCTGCAACATAAGCTTTGTAATTACGGAATCCGGCAGTAGCAAAGCTCTTTATGTTGGTCTCTACCATCTGTGTATATACATCAACGGGGCCGAAACCAGCGAAGAAGAAGCCGGCAACTTTCTTGTCCTTGCGGCTAGCCATGGACATATCCGGCTGTGTGAAGTCCATGAAGGAATATGTACGATCCAAGAAAGCCTTAAGCTGTGCAGGGAACTGATCCCAATGTACAGGTGATAAGATCAGCATAGCATCGCAGTTATCGATGGCGGGGATGAGAGCTGTGAAGTCGTCCTTCTGAACACAGTTAGGTGTGTGCTGACGTTTGCAGCCATCGCAGGCAAGACAGACACGAACATCCTTCTCACCGATATTAAAAGTTGTAACCTCAGCCTTTCCTTCCAGTAGTTCAGCAAATTTCTTTGCCATAGCATAGGAATTGCCGTTGCGGCGCTTGCTTGCGTTGATTATAAGTACTTTTTTCATGATTAATTCCTCCTTGTGTATTGTTTTAGAATATGTAATGCTTTCATACGGAAAACCTTTGGCTGATTTGTTGTATCAGCCTTTGTTACAACTAATATAACACCGCAAAGTTGTAATGTCAATAGTTACAACAAAAAATTTTTAAAAAAATTTGAGCTACACTCCGTCATAAGAGTATAGCCCAAATTTCTGCATTTCCGCTTCTATGGCTTTCTTTATTATTACAGGCTTTTCATCCGGCACAGTACCCGACCGTCGGTTAACAATTCCCGGCAGAAGTTCTTTCCCCTCGCCGTAAAAAAGTACATTGCGTCAGGCTCATAGTGAATGGCGCTGATATTTCTGACCTGTGGATTTCCATAGGAATCCACAGTCGAGAACGCCAGCACACCTACATATTGCAATTTCTTCAAACAGGTCTGTGCATCCATAAAAAGCCTCCTAATTAAAACCTTAATATACGGTCATTTTTTCTTATTTTCCCTGCGGGATGAGGATCGCCCTCACGGGGATAGCCAAGCAAAAGCTGCATGACTGTATAGTAGTCGGTTCGGATATTCCATTTTTTCAGAATTTCCTGCCCGTATGGATCGGCAAAGGTCACCCATCCCTGCCCAAGATAGCAGGAGCCAACACCTAATGAATCTGCCATCAGCATCATGTTTTCGGCGGCTACAGCACAGTCCTCTGCAGAAAAGAGGAAATTCTTCGGTGCAAACATGGTAATGACCGTTGGTGCATTGTAAAAAGCATTTTGGATATTCGGATCATCTGCTATGCTTGGCTGCTCCTTTGAAACATAGCTTGTAGCAGTTGCCATATGCGGATGGGAGTTTGCCCTCTTGATACGTCCCAACCGTTCATTGACTTCTTTGTCCTGGCAGACGACGAAAATCACACCCTGCTTTCCGCCGGCACTAGGAGCATACAAACCGGCCTTTAAAATTTCCTGCAATACTGTTTCTTCTATCTGCCTTGTGTCAAAGCGGCGAATCGCTCTGCGGTGCATAATTGTTTCCATCAGTTCACCCATTTTTATTAAGCCTCCTTTTCTGATATTTCATGCCAGCACTGCGGGTCTGCGGCATAGAAGTTACCATCCTTCCCACTTGCTACAGCAGGACAGCCACGGCAGAATGCCAGCAGCTCACATTTGGAGCATTTCTCAAACTTCGAGTAATCCCTGTAACTCTCCATCTGACAAACCCATACATCTGCAAGACGGTCATCAAACACGTTGCCGACCTTACTATTCTGTACACGGCGGCAGGCATACACATCCCCGGTGGGCAGGATGGTCAGATGGCAGTTGCCGCAGTTGCAGCCTCCGTAAATCATACCCTCCTCCACGGTTTCAGGGATTTTGAATGCACCTATTTCGTATTCGTAGAGCGTCCAGAGATGATCCTTTTTGTTAAAGTAGGTCTGACATCCATCGGCTTCATACTCTTTGAATTTCCTGTCGCAGTCTTCCAGCAATTTTCGGTAACGGAGCGGTTCAATACCGGTGTCCTTTTCCTCCGATGTCGGGCAGTAGCGTGCAAAGGCGAACACATTCGCTCCGGCCGCAACCACAGCATCAATGATGTCAGGTACTTCATCAATGTTAGTTCCAGAAACTGTGGTCATGATAACACTGCGGATTCCTGAACGGTTAATGCATCCTATCTTTTCCAACGTAATATCAAAAGAGCCGGGTTTGCGGAACCAGTCGTGTGTTTCACGCATTCCGTCTATGGAAAGCTGATACTTTTGGCAGCCATATTCCTTCAGACGGCAACACACATCATCCGTCAGATGAAACGGATTTCCGAGAATGGTAAAGGGAATGCTATGCTCTTTCATCAGTCCCAGCAGCTTCCAAAAGTCCAGGTGCAGTATTGGATCGCCTCCGGTGATATAAAAATAAGGCAGACGGTTATACATCTCGCAGAAGTCCAGACAATTGTAAAACGTGTCCTGCATCTGCTCCCAGCTCATAGCATCCAATTTTTTGCAAGCATCTTCAGAAAAAATGTAACAATGTTTGCAGCGCTGATCACATTCGTCTGTAATATGCCATTGAAAAGAAAAGTATTGTTTCATATTTTGTAACCTCCTCTAAGGTTATATATATCGTAAAATCCAATAAACGGATAATATTTCAGTGGTGCCTGATAAACCAATATTCGATATATGAGTACCGGCTCATCAGGCGATTGTTTTTGCGGACGAAATTACTTGTCACCGGCTCCACAAGCTGAACCACAGGCTGTAGGAGCTTCAGCAGGTTTGTCACCGGCTCCGCAAGCTGAACCGCAGGCTGTAGGAGCTTCAGCAGGTTTGTCACCGGCTCCGCAGGCTGAACCGCATGCTGTAGGAGCTTCAGCGGGTTTGTCACCGGATCCGCAAGCTGAACCGCATGCTGCAGGTTTTTCAGCCGGCTTATCCGAAGCTCCGCAGGCAGAACCGCAATCAGCTGCAGAAGCTGCCATGTTGTTCCATCCAAAAAGATTAGAAAGTACCATTGTTGTTTACCTCCGTATTTATATTCAGGAGCTGTCTTGCTCGCTGTAGTTTTCATTATATCGGTGCTGACTTTAAAAACAAGTACGCACCTTTTTATTACATAGTTACAAATAAGTAACCTTTCGATTCTCTACAGGTTAATATATAATAACTTTAAAT
>JAJQDF010000011.1 GCA_021202325.1 Clostridiales bacterium
ATACGCCACCTCCCTTCCTATGTAATCCGGTTGCCCGGTTTCATAGACTTGGGAGTATGCCACCCTGTCATAGGTGCTTTTCGTAGACATATTATACCACTTATTTCAGCAAATAACAACAAAAAAGTATAAACCCTTGAGGCTCTTCCTCAAACTCTGTTAAAGACTTCGTCTCTGGACTCACTGGAAAACTTTGTTTTCCTAACACCCTCAACTTCAAGGTTTACATAATTCACAACTGTCGTCGCTTGAGGAATTTATTTCCGAATGTGTCAAGGTAAAGGGGAAAATCATATAATACACTAAAGAACCGCTTAGGAGGGATCGGTATGAAAATATGCCGGCTTGACGAGCTAAAGGAAGGAGAGGGAGCGCCGATTGTAAGACTGGAAAACAGAGGCAGTATAAGGCGGAGGCTCCAAGACATAGGCCTTGTGCCGGGAAGCGTGATAAAATGCCTGCAGAAAAGTCCGCTGGGAGATCCGGTGGCCTATGATGTATGCGGAGCGGTAATTGCGCTGAGATATGAGGATGCTTCCGAAATATTTGTGGCAAAGGGTGTGAAGGATGGGACTGACTAACGCATCCACGGGACTGAACGCAAAGGATACGGGGCTGGTCATTAAAAAGAGAAGTCCTTCCGATAAAGTGATAGCCTTGGCAGGGAACCCCAATGTCGGCAAAAGCACGCTCTTTAACGCATTGACGGGAATGAGGCAGCATACCGGCAATTGGCCGGGGAAAACGGTGGCCAATGCCCAAGGATATAGAGAATACAACGGCAGAGGCTATGTGTTTGTGGATATTCCGGGCAGCTATTCCCTTTTGGCGCACTCGGCCGAGGAAGAGGTGGCAGGGGACTTCATATGCTCCGGAGAGGCCGACTGCGTGGCGGTTGTGTGCGGAGCATCGTGCCTTGAAAGGAACCTTAATCTGGTGCTTCAGATTAGCGAGGTTACGCCTAAAATGGTCGTATGTGTAAATCTGATGGACGAGGCCGCAAAAAAGGATATAGAGATAAAAACCAATCTTTTGGAGGAAAAGCTTGGTGTGCCGGTGATTCCCATGAGTGCAAGGGATAAGCGGGGAATAGATGAATTCCTTGAGGCGATAGAGAAAGTTACGGAGGATAATATCGATAAAAAGGATATATATGCCGTTGACTACGGCAGGGAGATTTCAGCGGCCGTAGAAATGACCGGAAAAAGAGGCAGAGAGGCGCTGAAAATAATAGAGAGCTATGACACAAGGGAGCCTGCCGTAAGATTTTTAGAGGAAAATGGAATAGATAAGAGAAAAGCCGAGGACATAATAGCGGCATCGCTTTCGGCGGCGGCCTCCGATATTGCCGAAGGGGTTGTATTTACTAAAAGAGATTCAAACGAGAGGGACAGAAAGCTGGATAAAATATTTGCAAGCAGACTTTTGGGGTTCCCGGTAATGGCCGCCATGCTTGCGGCGGTATTTTGGATAACTATAAGTACGGCCAATGTTCCGTCTAAGCTTTTGAGCAGCCTGCTTTTCGGCTTTGAAGAGCCGCTCTATAGGGCGTTTATATGGGCAGGAATGCCGGAGAATATTTCAAATATGCTTGTGTTTGGAATGTATAGGGTTGTGGCATGGGTTGTGTCGGTAATGCTTCCGCCGATGGCCATATTTTTTCCTATGTTTACTATATTGGAGGACTCGGGATATTTGCCGAGGGTGGCCTTCAATCTGGATAAATGCTTTAAAAAATGCCGAGCCTGTGGAAAACAGGCGCTGACCATATGCATGGGATTCGGGTGCAACGCCGCAGGGGTAACCGGATGCAGGATAATAGATTCCCAAAGGGAGAGGCTTGTAGCCATGCTTACAAACAGCTTTGTGCCCTGCAACGGCAGATTTCCAATGATGATTTCCGTAATAACAATGTTTTTTACGGGATATACATTGGGAGCAGGGCAATCGGTGCTTTCGGCGATTATACTTTGCGGAATAATTATTTTCGGCATTGGAATGACATTTGCGGCATCATGGATACTGACAAAAACAGTTTTGAAGGGCGTTCCGTCGTCATTTATACTGGAAATGCCGCCCTACAGACGGCCCAAGATAGGCGATGTAATAGTGAGGTCGGTACTGGACAGGACGATATTTGTACTGGGAAGGGCTGTCACTGCGGCGGCTCCGGCAGGCATTGTAATATGGCTTATGGCGAATATCAAAATAGGAAATGTTACGGTACTTGCGGCGTTTTCCGGATTATTGGATCCCTTTGCAAGATTCATAGGGCTGGACGGAGTGATATTGACCGCATTCATACTGGGTTTTCCGGCCAATGAAATTGTTGTTCCGGTTATGATAATGGCCTATATGCAGACCGGGGTACTGACGGATATATCGAATTTGAATGAGCTTAGAGAGCTTCTCATTGCTAACGGCTGGACATGGGTAACGGCGGTATGTATGCTGCTGTTTTCACTTATGCATTGGCCCTGCGCAACAACTATGCTGACGATAAAGAAGGAAACCGGCAGCCTGAAATGGACTGCGGCGGCGGTTGTTGTGCCGGCGGTTTGCGGAATAGTCATTTGTGCTATAATTGCGAATATCGCAGGGCTCATAGGATGAAATTCTGAGCCGCAGAGCGGCTTAGGCGAAAATCTTTGATTTCCGCCTGCTATGGAAGCAAATGCAAAAGTTCCAGTAGAAACTTTTGCATTTGCAATAGCTATCATCAGACTACGACATCCTCGGAAGTGAATTCCTCGGACGTTAGCGGTTTCTGTAGGCAAAATTGAGACTTATACAAAATTTTGAATTGCTGTTTTCAGGCAGATGAATCGGTTTACATAAATCGCATGAGGAATTCACTTCCGAAGGGTGTCAAGGCTTAGAATTAGCCAATGTAAAAGTAAAAATTTCTCCCGGAATTTTTGCTTTTACTGCCATCAATAAGCT
>JAJQDF010000072.1 GCA_021202325.1 Clostridiales bacterium
CCATATGCCTTTGCAATTGCAAGTACTGCAGGTGAGCAAGCGATATCTTTGCCGGGAACAAGGTTGATGTCGAGAGCACGAAGTGTGTACTCAGCTAATACTGACTTAGGAGCGCAAATAGCAGGATAGTCGCTCTTAACTGTCTTTGCATAAATACCTGAGTTATGAGCTGTCATACCAGCTTTGTATGAGCCAAGGTTAACTCCGCCGAAAATTCTTCCGTGTCTTTCGCTTACAACCATACCGATACCAACTGATACTTCAGGGCCGGCAACACCGATGTAAACCTCTCCGTCTGTCATAATTTCACGAATTCCGAAGAAAGGAGCAAGAATCTCTGTCATCTCAACCATGTTCATAACCTCTGAACCACAGTTGTTATTAGCGATACGGCCTGACATTGTCATGTTCTCGTTGTTAGGGCCTCTAGCGCCTCTGTCCTCAGTGCTGGGACCTCTATGAAGCTTTTTGCCTTTATAATCATCTGTAAGCCACAGTCTCATATGAGGCTCTTCTGCGATCATCTGGTCAGTTACAGGAAGCTCGCTTATGTTAAGGTAACCATAGTTTTTGTTAATCATACCGTGGTCAACTGAAGCAACTCCTACAACCGCGCCGGGAGCAACAATACCATCACTTGTTACTGTACAAGCTTCGTCCATGTCCATAATATCAATGGCAGCACAGTCATCTCCAAGTGCTTTACCTACAGCGTAGCAAGCATCAAGGGGTGTGATTCCACATGCATCTATATCTTTTTTCTCAATGAATACCCAGTTCAAGGGCATAACGCCATCGGCAGCGCCCTGAGGGATAATACGATATTTAAGTTTCACAGTGTCGTCCTCCTTTATTATTTCTTCATGTTACTGCGACGGTCGATGATTTCTTCAGCATCAAAGAGAAGAGTCTCAACTGTAGGTCTTGAAAGCATCATGTTCTCAAGAATAACCTTCTTGCATTTGCCATCTTCATCGATACCTCTAATAACTACCGTATACAGTGTTTCCGGATTGTCAGGAGTAAGAACGACTTCAACTTTTTTAATGCTTTCGTCCTCTGTTACATCGATAATCTCATCCTCAACACGGCCAACTCTTAAAGAAGCTAATTTAGCTGTCTTTACGCTTTCGAGTCCGCTGATTGAGAACTCTGTATCAGGACGAAGCTTTTTAGCTGCTGCCTCAGCTTTTGAATAGAAATCCGGTAATCTTGTGTGCATAAATTTCATTTTACCAACACTCCCTTTACATAATAATTATGAGTCGTTTATTCCGCTTACAGCGGAAACGATATATCTATAACCCGGCCTAAATGCTAACAAATAGGCATGGCATTATTGACATTGTTATAATGCCACAACGCGGTATACCGGTCAACTCATTTGTGACATTCTTTTCATTTTTCGCCAATATCTTAATATTTTATATTAAAAATGTATAAGCTATCGGCAATTTTTTATTTTTTCATGTCTAAATAAAATCTCAGTTTACTATTATTCTGTCAATTTTATATAAGACATTGATTAAATCTTTGTAATCATATTTCCTTCTTCGTCAAATTCCAACTCAAAAGGCTCTGATGTAATTGTCAGCTCTTCTCTCTGCTTAGCCTCATCAATAAGAGCCTCAGAGATAAGCATATCCTCTATCTCGAGTGAGTTCTTGAAAATTATAATTCTCGGATTGTTTACATCCATGTTAAGGCATATAGCCATTGATGTCTGTATACATTCCTTCTCGTTTTCAGCGATAATTGGAATCTTATATACGGAGCTGTCATGGTCTGTAACAGCATTGGGATATGTATCGTCGAAGGAAATCTGTTTGAAGAACTTCATTGTTCCAACGTCGGCTCTTCCCATGCCCGTTGCATTTCCGTGGGACTCTTCGCTTAATCCGAATATGCCCATTCTCTCTGATTTAATACCTATAGGCAGTCTTGAACGGCCAACAACGTTGGGATCCATTCCGCCGCCGCTGTAGTTCTTGCCAATCTTTTCAAGTATAAGTACGTCGCAGGCATCCAAGAATATCTTTCCCATAGCTGCCTTTGCTTCGTTGAGAAGCTCAGGCTCCTTGTCTGCTATTTCCTCCGGCTGTAAAAACGCAATTTTATATGTCTTGTCGAAGGCATTTTCCATAAGGCCAATTCCCATAACAACTTTGGCCTTTTTGATAATTTCGCTGCCAATATAGAAAAGTCTTTCAGGCATATTGTCATCGCCGGCAGAATGGGCAACATAAGCTCCCTCCTGCTTGCCAATACCGATTGTCATCATTTTCATAAGGCCGCTTTCATATTTTCCCTTAAATCCTGTATGAGCCTTGATACGGTTGAGAACAATAACTCCGTCTGCCTCACTGGCGTATTTGTCGATACGTACATCAGCATCTATCTCGTCAATATGTCCTACTTTTACAGTTTCCATGGACGACTTTATGGGGCAGCCCATTGTCTCCTCAGTAATGCCGTAGCTCGTAAGTATTCCTCTCTGGCCCTCTGCAGTCGCTCCGCCGTGGCTTCCCATTGCAGGTATGATGAAGGGCTCAGCTCCGAGAGCCTTAACCTGATCAACTACCTCTCTTGTAATCAATACAATATTGGAAAGTCCTCTGCTTCCTGATGTAATGCAGATCTTCTGTCCGGGCTTGATTCTATCTTTGAATTCGGGCTTAGCGAAGTTTTCCGCTATAATATCTTTTATCTGTTGCTCAGTAAGCTCGTTATGAGGAAAATACTGCTTAACTCTCACAAAACGAGGTATTTGCATAATATCTACTAAATGTGTAATTCCTGACATGGTTCATCCTCCTAGCTTATACTTCAAACAGAGACAAAAAGCCCAATTGTATTACCAATATGAGCTTTTTATCCGTTGCTTGGTTTAATATAATATAAAATAAGGGGTTTTATAT
>JAJQDF010000127.1 GCA_021202325.1 Clostridiales bacterium
GAGAAGCAGTTTACCGCCAATGACTGCTTCTTTTTTATTGCCTTGATTAGATTGAAAGCAGATTTTAAAATGATTTGTACATGCCGGACTTGACCGGCCGAAATAAAAATTATATACTTTTATTGTTATGATGAAAGCATGGAGCAATCGGGCTTTCATACTTGGTTATGCCTGCGAAGCAGGCATGTGAGTCTACTAATAAAGAGTGGAGAAATCATATGACAAAGGGCGAAGAAACTTTTATTAACAGTAAAATAATGAATGGAATAATAAACCGTGATGCCGTATTCAGCGACGAAACCGAGACATTCCTGTTTCCTTTTGAACCGAATGAGGATGACAGTGTTAAAGTCAGGCTTAGAGTTGGCGCAGGGGATGCCGATGAGGTTTATGTTGTCACAGGTGACAGCGAATATCCTATGATAAAGGAGAGCATAAAGGATATTTTTGAATATTATGCCTTTACTTTTCAGCCTGAAAAGGAAAATAGAGCTTACTCGTTTAAAATAGTGTGCGGCGGAGAGACATATTATTATAATAAATCTGGCTTGTCCAAGGAACCGGATGCTGACGGCAGCTTTGTGATAAACAGACATTACAAAACGCCCCAATGGGCAAAAGGGGCAGTCGGCTATCAGATATATACCGACCGCTTTTGTAATGGAGACAAAACAAACGATGTTGAAAACGGCGAGTACGATTATCTAGAAAGAAAGGCACAGGCTGTAAGCGACTGGAGCAGCCTTCCCGAAAACTGCGATGTGGCTAATTTTTACGGCGGAGACCTACAGGGCGTTATTGATAAGCTGGATTATCTGAGCGAACTTGGCATTGAGATGATTTATTTTAATCCGCTGTTTGTATCGCCGAGCAACCACAAATATGATATACAGGACTATGAGCATATAGATCCTCACTTTGGAGTTATTGTAAAGGACAGCGATAAGCCGGAGGATAAATATACTGTAAGAACAGCCTCAAAAGAAAATCTTGAGGCAAGCGACAAACTTTTTGCCGAGCTGGTGGAGAAGGCACACGAAAAAAATATAAAAGTAATAATAGACGGAGTTTTTAATCATTGCGGCTCGTTCAGCAAATGGTTGGATAAGCAAAAAATATATGAAAAGGCCGGCGGCTATGAAAAGGGCGCCTATGGATATGAGGACAGCCCCTATCATGATTATTTCAAATGGAATGGCGGAGAATGGCCCGATAATGAAGAATATGAGTCTTGGTGGGGACATAAGAACCATCCGAAGCTCAATTATGAGGAATCCGACAGTCTCTTTGAATTTATAATGAGTATAGCGGAAAAATGGATCACTCCGCCATATAATGCCGATGGCTGGAGAATTGATGTTGCGGCTGATTTGGGATTTACAAAGGAATATAACCATAAATTCTGGAAGGAATTCAGGAAAAGAGTAAAGTCAGCAAATCCCGAAGCTGTTATAATTGCGGAGCATTACGGAGATGCATCTGAGTGGCTCACCGGCGACGAATGGGACTCGGTAATGAATTATGATGCATTCATGGAGCCGGTTTCGTGGTTCTTTACCGGAATGGAGAAGCACAGCGACAGCTTTGATGAGGGAAAATACTGCAACGGTAAGGAGTTTGAAAGATCAATTACGGTAAATTCAGCCAAAATGGGAGCTCATGCGCTTATGACCGGCATGAATGAGATTTCAAACCACGACCATTCCAGATTCTTAACACGTACTAACCGCAAGGTCGGAAGACTTGCAAGTTGCGGAAGCAAAGCGGCCGATGAGGGAACAAACCTCGGAATTATGAAGGAAGCAGTGGCATTCCAGTTTATTTGGTCGGGACTGCCTACATTATATTACGGAGATGAGGCCGGGGTTACGGGCTGGACGGATCCCGACAACAGACGCACATATCCGTGGGGAAAGGAAAACAAAGAGCTGATTGACTTCCATAAGACAATGATAGCATTAAGAAAGTCTAATCCCGTCCTTAAGACAGGCTCATATAGGTTCATATATTCCGACTATGGTGTTGTAGGGGTTGCCAGATTTGATGACAAAACTCAGATAAGTGCAGTGTTTAATAACTGCGGAGAGGAAAAGACTATTTCTCTTCCGCTGTGGATTGCCGGAGCGGATACAAACGGCGAAGCAGTGACATTGCTTGAAAGCAGTGAAAATGGATTCACAACCGGCGGTGCGACCTATCCCATTAAAGACGGCTGTGCAGAAATAACAATTCAGCCCTATGGCTGTATAATACTAAAAAGCGAATGATTGATATGGAATTGAACATTATTTACAGTGACAAAAGCATAGTTGTCGTAGAAAAGCCTGTGGGCGTTCCTTCCCAGCCGGATAAGACCGGAGATGCGGATATGCAGACTATGCTTTTGGAAAAATTCAATTATGCCGGAGTAGTACATCGGCTGGATAGGCCGGTGGGCGGCCTGATGGTATATGCTATGAATAAAAAGGCAGAGGCGGCGCTTTCTGCCGAAATGGCAAAAAACGAATTTGGGAAAACCTATTATGCCGTCTGCTGCGGAAAACCTAAAGAAACAGAGGGAACACTTACTGACTGGCTTGTTAAAAACCAAAGGCTGAATGTTTCTTCTGTTGTCAATAAGGGTACTAAGGGCGCTAAGGAAGCCATTCTGGACTATACTGTCATAAAGAGCATTGAGGATGAAAAGAACGGATGTCTGTCACTGCTTAAAATAGCTCTTCATACCGGAAGGCACCATCAGATAAGAGTGCAGACAGCCCATGCCGGCATACCGCTGTGGGGCGACACAAAATACAATCCGGAGTTTAAGAGGGGATATTACAATGTGAGCCCGGCACTGTATTCCGGGGAGCTTAAATTTACCCATCCGGACACGGGAGAAAGGGTA
>JAJQDF010000275.1 GCA_021202325.1 Clostridiales bacterium
TATGAGCTGCAGTCTTATCTTCAAAGCTTTCTATAAAATCCTCATATAATACTGTAACATTATTTGTCCTTTTAGCGGCGTTTCCGATATAAAGTCCAGCCGCTATAATTATTGCAGTTATTCCCAAAACAGTTAAGTTTCTTCTCATATCCTTGCACCTCCTGCGTTAACTATTATAAATTAATAGTTTAAAATTTACTGAAAGTTTTTCTTAAAAATATCCTAATATAAAGAACCCCGGAAATATCCGAGGTTCATGCTTTACAGCTCCTTTATCCAATAACCGACTCCATCCATATCACCTATTGTAAGAAAGTCATAAAATCCGTTTGCATTGGCCGATTTCCGCTGATTTTCATTGCCGGGAACTCCTATGTAATATTTCTCATCATTACGTCCGGCTATCAAATGCCTGCCCTTTCTTGCTCCGTTTCGTACAAAAAGCTGACGCAGGCTTTTTATGGCGCCCGGTATAAAATATAGCTCTCTATAGTCCGTCTGTACCCATTCTGTTGCCCCATCTATTGTTAGCTTGGCATTACTTAAAAACAGCATGTCCGCATCCATAGCAGTGGTAATTCTCTTAGATTCCTTATTTTCTTTTTCCTCTGTAGGCAATTCTGCGCTTTTCTCATTACTTTCTGCTCCGCTCTCATTGCCTAAAATCATTGTTTTATCGACAATTCCCATTTCATCCAGCATATCAAGCTCACGTCTGAATTTTTCGGCTATTTCTCTGAATGTATCATGGGGACTGTAATAGGCAGTAGGTGCCTCTGCAGCTTCTATTGTTTCGTCTGACTGTTTGAGTTCATTTTCAATTAATTTCTGTTCGGCTTCTTTCTTAACCGGATTTTCCAGCGGTTCAAGATTTTTTTGCGGTTCATCATTAATATTATTATCAGCCTCAAATTCTCCTAAAATTTTGAGATTTTTCTGCCAATTGAATCTTTGGGATACGAATCCTTCAAGTACAGCTCTATAAGGCCCTTCCGATTCATTCCATATGGCCGCAGCAGCTATATTTTCAACGGCCATTCCGCTGCCGAAAACGTCATCAGGATCGACATTACCTTCTAAAACTGCATTACTGCCCTTTGAATCGTAATTTCCCGCAGGCACTGCCAATGTTTTACCATTATTCTCAAATATAAGATACAGTTTGTGTTCCTTTTTCTTAAGACGGCCTATTCCGCCGACATATGAATATAGCTTTGCCTTTCCGTTTATTATTTCTATGTCACAGCTTCCATTGAGGTTCATACTGATGCCCTCGTTTTTTCCGCTAAGCAATAGAAAGATTCTATTGTATTTCCTATTCAGCATATTTATCCCTCCTTATTGGAATATATGCACCTAAAGAAAATATATAACAGAAAAATACGCCTCCGAAAAAATCAGAGGCGCACATATGATTATTTATAATATTCTACTGCTGATTTAAACATTCCGATGTCATAGTTTCCGGGAACATTTTTGTAAAGTCCCTCATTCCATCTCTCAGAATGTCCCATTTTGCCGAATACTCTGCCATCCGGTGAAGTAATTCCTTCAATTGCAAAGGAAGAATTGTTGGGATTGAAGCGGATATTATCAGTGGGATTTCCGTCCAAATCCACATATTGCGTGGCAATCTGTCCGTTTTCGGCAAGCTTCATTATTGTTTCATCCGAAGCAAGGAAACGTCCCTCGCCATGTGAAATCGGCACTGTATAAATATCGTCAACATTGGTATTCATAAGCCAAGGCGATTTATTTGAAGCAATCCTGGTTCTAACTATCTTGGACTGATGTCTGCCGATAGTATTAAAAGTCAGTGTCGGGCAGTTTTCATCGGTATCGATAATCTTTCCAAAAGGCACAAGTCCAAGCTTTATAAGAGCCTGGAAGCCGTTGCAGATACCGCACATGAGGCCGTCTCTGTCCTCAAGAAGCCTTGTAACCTCTTCCTTAACCGCTCCGTTTCTGAAGAATGCGGTAATAAACTTACCGGAACCATCAGGTTCATCTCCGCCGGAGAAGCCGCCGGGAATAAATATTATCTGAGAATCCCTGACCTTAGCCGCAAACTTGTTGACTGAATCGGCAATTCCTGCCGGTGTAAGGTTGTTTATTACGAATATCTCAGCCTTTGCTCCAGCCCTTTCTACAGCCCTTACGGAATCATACTCGCAGTTTGTTCCAGGGAATACAGGTATAAGAACCTTAGGCTGTGCCGTCTTTATAATAGGCGTAGGATAAGAGAAAGCTTTATATTCAAACTTCTTAATATTTTTATTATCGGAAACTATATTGCAGGGATATACACTCTCAAGCTTGTTTTCATAGTCTTCACAAATATTATCAAGAAGAATAGTATCGCACTTATAATCTATGACATGGTCTATTGTTGTATAACCCAATGTTGTTCCGACATTTGTATCGTCGTTTAATTCAAGGACAAATCCGCCGTAGTTATATTCAAAGATGGTATTCTTCGGTATCGTGTTCTCAAATTTGAATCCAATCATATTTCCGATGCCCATCTTGAGTATAGCTTCAGCAACACCGCCATAGCCGATAGCATAGGCTGCACAAAGCTTTCCTTCTGATGCAAGACGGCTGACAATATCATAAACTTGCAACAGAGAATCTGTAACAGGAAGTCCATCTTTATCTGTTTCGGGGCAAACAAGAACAACCTTGTGGCCGGCTTCCTTGAACTCATTGGAAACAATATATTTCAAGTCGCTTGTAGTAACAGCGAAGGAAATAAGCGTGGGCGGTACATGAATATGCTCAAATGTTCCGCTCATGGAGTCCTTACCGCCTATAGCGGCAATTCCAAGATCCTTCTGTGCTTTATATGCACCTAAGAGTGCTTCAAAAGGCTTACCCCATTTTTCAGGATCATCGCCAAGTCTTTCGAAATATTCCTGGAAACTCAAATATACATCCTTGAATCTGGCTCCGCTGGCAATAAGCTTTGAAACAGACTCAACTACTGCCAAATATGCTCCGTGATAAGGGCTCTTTTCCGAAATATACGGATTGAATCCCCAGCTCATCAATGAGCATGTTGTTGTTTCACCATTAAGAACAGGTATTTTCTGAACCATAGCCTGTACCGGTGTCATCTGATATTTTCCGCCGAAGGGCATAAGTACTCCGCCGGCACCAATGGTTGAATCAAATCTCTCGGAAAGTCCTTTTTTAGAGCATACATTGAGGTCCGCTGCCATATTTTTATATAACTCAGGGAATGTACCTTCCGTATTCTTTTTCCAATCCTGCAAAGGTGTATTCTTGACAGTTGTGTGCTTTTCAGCACCATTGGTATCAAGGAACTCTCTGGATATATCAACTATGTTTTTGCCGTTCCATTTTATAATAAGACGAGGATTATCCTTTACTTCTGCAACAATGGAAGCTTCAAGGTTCTCGCTTTCGGCAAGTGCAAGGAATTTATCTACATCTTCCTTTGCTACAACTACAGCCATTCTTTCCTGTGATTCGCTTATTGCAAGCTCAGTACCGTCAAGGCCGTCATATTTTTTAAGAACAGCATTAAGGTTAATTTCAAGGCCATCGGCAAGCTCTCCGATAGCAACGGAAACTCCGCCTGCGCCAAAGTCGTTGCAGCGTTTGATAAGCTTAGCGGCATCAGGGTTTCTGAAAAGTCTCTGGAGCTTTCTTTCCTCCGGAGCATTACCCTTTTGTACCTCAGCTCCGCATGTTTCAAGGGACTTAACGTCATGGGCTTTTGATGAGCCTGTGGCTCCGCCGCAGCCGTCACGGCCGGTTCTGTCGCCAAGAAGTATAACTATATCTGTGTCTACAGGTCTTTCTCTGCGGACATTCTCAATTGGTGCGGCGGCAATTACTGCGCCGACCTCCATTCTTTTGGCAATATATCCGGGATGGTATAACTCGTCAACTATACCTGTAGCAAGACCAATCTGGTTTCCGTATGAGGAATATCCTGCCGCAGCAGTGGTAACTATTTTACGCTGAGGAAGCTTTCCTTCTATTGTTTCATTAATAGGTTTAAGGGGATCTCCGGCGCCTGTAAGTCTCATTGCTCCATATACATATGAACGTCCCGAAAGAGGATCTCTTATTGCTCCGCCTATACATGTTGCAGCGCCGCCGAAGGGCTCGATTTCGGTAGGATGGTTATGCGTCTCATTCTTGAACATAAGAAGCCATTTTTCCTTCTGTCCGTTTACCTCAACATCCATTTTTATGGAGCAGGCATTGATTTCCTCGGATTTATCAAGCTTATCCAGCTTGCCGGCTTTGCTCAATACCTTTACAGCAAGTGTTCCTATATTCATAAGGCAAACAGGCTTTGTAATTCCAAGAGCTTCTCTGTCAGCCATATATTCGTCATAAGCGGCTTTTACAAGCTCATCCTCAAATTCTACACTGTCAATTGTTGTGAGGAATGTCGTATGTCTGCAGTGGTCTGACCAATATGTGTCTATAACCTTTATTTCCGTTATTGTGGGATTTCTCTTTTCGCCTTTAAAATAATTCTGAACAAAAGCTATATCGTCATAATCCATAGCAAGACCGTTGTCAGCAATAAATTTATTTAAACCTTCAGCATTCAGCTCATTAAAGCCTTCAAGTACGGCCACATCTGTGGGAATATCATAATTAACCTTGAGTGTTTCTGGCTTTTCAAGTGCAGCTTCTCTAGCTTCAACGGGATTTATAACATATTTCTTTATTTTATCAATGTCAGACTCCGAAAGATTGCCGTAAAGAGCATATATTTTCATTGTCTTTACAAGGGGCTTCTCCTTCTGAGAAATTATCTGTATACACTGAGCCGCTGAGTCTGCTCTCTGGTCAAACTGCCCCGGAAGATATTCCACAGCAAATACGCATGCATTTCCAAAGTCAGTCTCATCATAAATAATATCAAGCTGAGGCTCTGAAAATACAGTCTTTTTGCAATATTCAAAGAGGTAGCTGTCAATGTTTTCGGCATCATAACAGTTTACGATTCTGACATCATCTATATTTTCAACGCCGAGAAAATCCTTAATATCGCTCAAAAGCGATTTTGCTTCATTGGCAAGCTCTTTTTTCTTTTCTACATATATTCTATAAACCATGCCGGCCTCACTTTCCCATAAGAGCGCGTTTTCCAATGTCTTTTCTGCAGTATCCGTTGTCAAATTTGACCTTGGCTGTCAGTGCATAGGCCTTATCTATAGCCTCTTTAAGTGTAGGCGCTGTGGCAGTTACACCAAGGACACGGCCTCCTGCAGAAAGAAGTTTATCTCCGTCCTTTTTAGCACCGGCTACGTAAATAACGCCGTCGTCTGTTTCGGGGAGTACAATTTCAAATCCGCTTTCATATTTTACGGGATAGCCCTTAGAAGCCAGGATTACACAGCAGGCATTCTCATCGCTGAATTTAACCTCAGTGTCGGCAAGTGTTCCGTTTGTAACAGCCTGCATAACTGTAAGAAGGTCGCTTTCAAGAAGAGGAAGCACTACCTGTGTTTCAGGATCGCCGAAACGGCAGTTATATTCTATAACCTTAGGACCATCCGATGTTATCATAAGACCGAAATAGAGACAGCCTTTAAAAGTTCTTCCCTCTTCATTCATGGCCTTTATAGTCGGAAGGAAAATCTTTTCCATACATTCGTCAGCAACTTCCTTTGTATAGTAAGGATTGGGTGCTACTGTACCCATACCGCCGGTGTTAAGTCCTTCATCGTTGTCAAGGGCTCTCTTATGGTCCATGGAGGAAATCATAGGAACAACTACATTTCCGTCTGTAAATGAAAGTACGGAAATCTCAGGGCCAGTAAGGAATTCCTCTATAACAATCCTTGTTCCGCTATCGCCGAAAATTTTATCCTCCATCATAGAGAAAACAGCCTTAACAGCCTCTTCCTTGTTTTCGGCTATAATTACGCCCTTACCAAGCGCAAGTCCGTCAGCCTTAACAACCGTAGGATATTTGCAGGTTTCAAGATATTCAAGTGAATCGGTAACATTGTCAAAAACCTCATACGCCGCTGTGGGTATGCCATATTTCTTCATAAGGTTTTTTGAAAATATTTTGCTTCCCTCTATTATGGCAGCATTGGCTCTGGGACCAAAGCAAGGGATTCCTGCAGCTTCAAGACTGTCAACCGCACCAAGCACAAGGGGATCATCCGGTGCAACAACAGCATAGTCTATTGTATTTTCTTTAGCGAATTTAGTAATTCCCTCGATATCCTTTGCGCCTATATTAACACACTCAGCATCAACGGCAATTCCGCCGTTGCCGGGAAGAGCATAAATTTTCTCAACTGTCTTATTTTCCTTTAACTTTTTGATTATGGCGTGCTCACGTCCGCCGCCGCCAACAACCATTATTTTCATATGTCAGCCCTCCGTATTATTAGTGATGGAACAGTCTCATACCTGTAAACGCCATAGCAATGCCGTATTTGTCGCAGCAGTCGATAACTATATCATCTCTTACCGAACCGCCGGGCTCAGCAATATAGTCTACGCCGCTCTTTCTGGCTCTTTCGATATTGTCATCAAAGGGGAAGAAAGCATCGCTTGCAAGTGTAACTCCTCTGATGGTTGAAAGATAAGCCTTTTTCTCTTCCTTTGTAAAAGCTTCGGGTTTTGTTTCAAAATATTTGTCCCAGTTTTCAAGAAGCTGTTCGCTGTCCTCATCTGAAATGTACTGGTCTATTACATTGTCTCTGTCAGGTCTGCCGATTGTCGATTTAAAAGGCAGATTAAGAACCTTATCGCTCTGTCTTAAATGCCAAATATCGGCCTTATTTCCAGCAAGACGAGTACAATGGATTCTGGACTGCTGTCCTGCGCCTACGCCTATTGCCTGTCCGTCCGAGGCAAAGCATACGGAATTTGATTGTGTATATTTGAGAGTGATGAGCGCTATAATAAGGTCACGCTTAGCGCTTTCTGAAAGCTCCTTATTTTTTGTAACTATATTGTTTAAAAGCTCTGCATCAATTTTGAAATTGTTTCTCTTCTGCTCAAATGTAATGCCGAAAACCTGCTTTGTTTCAATTTTATCAGGAACATAGTCGGGATCAATCTTGATTATATTGTACGAGCCTTTTCTCTTTCCTTTAAGTATTTCGAGGGCTGCATCTGTATATCCCGGTGCAATAATACCGTCAGAAACCTCTCTTTTTATTATCATGGCTGTTGTTTTGTCGCAGACATCGCTTAAAGCTATGAAATCACCAAATGACGACATTCTGTCTGTTCCTCTGGCTCTTGCATAAGCGCAGGCCAAAGGCGAATCATCCAAACCTTCGATATCGTCAACAAAGCAGGCCTTTTTAAGCTTTTCGCTGAGCTTGTTGCCTACAGCCGCTGATGTGGGGCTAACATGCTTGAATGAAGCAGCTGCACACATTCCAAGAGCATCCTTAATTTCCTTTACAAGCTGCCAGCTGTTGAATGCATCAAGGAAATTTATATATCCCGGTCTTCCGTTAAGTATTTCAATAGGAAGGTCAGAGCCGTCAGCCATATATATTTTTGAAGGCTTCTGATTAGGATTACAGCCGTATTTGAGTTCAAATTCTTTCATAATCGTTACTCTTTTTTGGTCGGATTACATAAGGTTCTTGTTATACATTTTGCTCTGTACGCTTCCGTTTTTCAGGTCAATATATCTTACATACAGCGAGATTTTATTGTCATCATTCAGATTGTTCCAAATTTTCTCGGCAAATTCATCCATATCGTTGGGAATAGCAACTCTTTCAGGCTCGCCCTGGAATGTGGGAATAGGATTGCCGTTATGCTCATATGTATGGATAAAGTGGCCAAGACCATTCATTGATTTATAATCAAATGTGTATCTGGCGCACTCTGTGCCTTCTGCATCCATGGATTTCAATATGCTCATGGAATAAGTAAAATCGTTTGCACCAAATGTTATCATGCCGCTGATTCTCGGTGTAAAATTAGGAGAATCGGGCTCAAACTGACGTGTTTCAAGAGCATCCTTAAATGACTTGCCTATCCTTACAAAATCATAAATAGTGTCTGTCTGGTCGCCGTTTGTAACAATAAGCTTATTGTCTATTACTCTTATGGGTGAATATATAATAAGGCTAGGATCCTCTACCTTTGACTCATCGAAAGGATAGATTGTAATATTTTCGCCCTCTTTTTTGAACACACGGTTGCGGCTGTTTTCGCTTCTGCCCATTATGAAATAAGCAACCGCCGCCTTTTCTCCATCGGCTGTTTTGCCAATGACAATGCCTCTGCCTACGTATTCATTGTCCTTTATAAGTTCTCCCATGTCATTGATTTTATAAATGTCCATAGCTATCTCCTTTTTCAGCAATTTCCTTAGCTACCTATTAAGCGGCGGCAGGAAGAAGTATACATTCCGCCTGTACCATTACACTTCGCTGCAATACTTCGGGAGTATCATCGTCTTCAATATTTACAGCCTTTTGGAATATTATTTCTCCTCCATCGGGTATCTCGTTTACAAAATGCACTGTTGCACCGGTTACCTTAACACCGTATGCAAGTGCCTTTTCATGAACGTGGAGTCCATAGCATCCCTTTCCGCAGAAGGAAGGTATAAGCGAAGGATGTATGTTTATAATTCTCTTAGGCCACTGTGATGTAAAATCAGCACTGAGTATGCACATAAAGCCTGCAAGAATTATCATCTCTATATTGTTTTCCGAAAGAACGGCCGAAAGTATATTTTCAAAATCAGCCTGTTCTCCCTTCTTTTTTGTAATAACAACCGCTTTTATACCGTTATTTTCAGCTCTAGTAAGAGCATAGGCATCGGCCTTATCGGAAACAACTAGGACAATCTCGCCGCTTTTTATGTTTCCGGCCCTTTGGGCATCAATTAGAGCCTGGAGGTTTGTTCCGCCGCCCGATACGAATACGGCTATTCTTGTTTTATTATCCATAAGATTCCTCCGCTTTAGGCTATAATAACGCCCTCGTCCGACTTAACAATCTCTCCAATAATATAAGCATCTTCGCCGTTGGCCTTCAATATTTCAAGAGCCCTATCCGCGTCGTTTTTATCAACAACAATGCTCATGCCGATACCCATATTAAATGTGTTAAACATATCTCTTTCGGGAATTTTGCCTGTTTTGGCGATAAGGTGGAAAATAGGAAGAATCTTAACAGCACTCTTATCAATTTTTGCACTGTAGCCCTTGGGAATGCTTCTTGGAATATTCTCATAGAAGCCGCCGCCTGTAATATGTGAAACGGCCTTAATTGCAACCTGCTCGGAAAGTGCAAGCACAGGCTTAACATATATCTTTGTAGGTGTAAGAAGTGTCTCTCCGAGTGACTTTCCGCCAAGCTCGGCTACAGGACTTGTGATGCCCTTATTTTCTATATCAAATACCTTTCTCACAAGAGAAAAACCGTTGGAGTGTACTCCGCTTGAAGGAAGTCCGATAATAACATCGCCTTCCTTAACCTTGCTGTTGTCAAAAACCTTAGGCTTATCAACTACACCAACCGAAAATCCGGCAAGGTCATATTCATCAATGCCATAAAATCCGGGCATTTCTGCCGTTTCTCCGCCGATAAGCGCCGCACTTGACTGAACACAGCCTTCCGTAACTCCCTTTACAATCTCGGCAATCTTCTCGGGTACATTTTTTCCGCAGGCAATATAGTCAAGGAAGAAAAGAGGCTTAGCTCCGCAGCAAATAATGTCGTTTACGCACATAGCTACGCAGTCAATACCTATTGTATCGTGCTTATCAAGCAGAAAAGCTAATTTAAGCTTTGTGCCTACACCGTCGGTTCCGCTGACAAGTACGGGCTGTTCCATGCCTTTTACATCAAGCTCGAATAAACCGCCGAAGCCTCCGATGTCAGAAGCCGCACCCGCTGTTATTGTCTTTGCGATATGCTGTTTCATAAGCTCAACGGCCTTGTATCCGGCAGTAATATCAACGCCGGCAGCCTTATAGCTATCACTCATGCTCTTCATTTTGCCTAGCCTTCTTTCCTTCTGTTATTTTTTGTTCGAATCTGCTCTTAGAAGCTGTCTTAGGAACCTCCGTAGGATATTTTCCGTCGAAGCAAGCGGCACAGTATCCTCCGCAATTTCCTCCGGCCGCAAGAAGTCCTACGTATTCCTTATTGAGATAACCAAGGCTGTCAACACCGATTATCTCGGCAATTTCGTCAATAGTATGCTGATTTGCAATTAAGTTTTCTCTTGAATCTATATCTGTTCCGTAATAGCATGGATTTATAAACGGAGGCGCAGAAACACGCATATGTATCTCCGTTGCTCCCGCATCCCTCAAAAGCTGAACAATTCTTTTGCTTGTTGTTCCTCTGACAATGGAATCATCAATGAGGACAACTCTTTTTCCTCTTACGGCCTCAGCAATAGGATTAAGCTTAATCTTAACTTTATCCTCTCTGGACTTCTGACCGGCCGCAATGAATGTTCTGCCTATATATTTGTTCTTTATAAAGCCTATTCCATAGGGAATACCCGACTGTCTGGAATAGCCGATGGCCGCATCAATACCTGAATCAGGGACGCCGATAACTATATCGGCCTGTACCGGATGCTCAAGGGCGAGGAATGAACCTGCTCTTAGTCTTGCATTATGAACTGAACAGCCGTCGATAACAGAGTCAGGGCGGGCAAAATAAATATATTCAAATACGCACATGGAAGGATCGGCCTTTCCGCAATGATCCTCTATTGTACGCACTCCGTTTTTATCGAAAACAACTATTTCGCCTGGTTTAAGATCTCTTATGAGCTTAGCGCCTACGGCGTCAAGGGCACAACTTTCACTAGCCACAACATATTTACCGTCATCCGTCTGGCCGTAGCAAAGAGGTCTGAAACCTCTTTCGTCCCTAGCGGCAATGAGCTTTGAAGGCGACATTATTACAAGCGAATAAGCTCCTTTTATTTTATACATTGCTCTGTTGACAGCTTCCTCGATGGATGAGCAGTTTATACGCTCTCTTGTGATTATATACGAAATTACTTCCGTATCGCTTGTTGTGTGGAATATTGAGCCGTTCATCTCAAGCTCCTCACGAAGCTCCATTGAGTTTACAAGGTTGCCGTTATGTGCGAGAGCCATTCTGCCTTTGATATGGTTTACAACTATGGGCTGAGCATTTGCTCTGTCGTTGTTGCCCGTTGTGCCGTATCTGCAGTGTCCTACCGACATATTGCCCTGGCCAAGCTTATTCATTACCTCAGGTGTAAATACGTCGTTTACCAAGCCGACATCCTTATGAAAACTAAAGAGGCCGTCATCATTTATGACAATACCGCAGCTTTCCTGTCCTCTGTGCTGCAGGGCAAAAAGTCCATAATATGTCATTGGGCCAAGGTCGCAGGTTTCATTGGCAAATATGCCGAATACGCCGCATTCTTCTCTAAGTGAGCTCATATAATTATTCCCCCATTAAACGGCGCATAACTTCCTGATACGCCTCCTCAGTTCCGCCAAGATCTCTTCTGAAACGATCCTTATCAAGCTTTTCATTTGTGTCCTTGTCCCAAAGACGGCATGTATCGGGAGAAATTTCATCCGCAAGAACGATTGTACCGTCATCAAGTCTGCCGAATTCAATTTTGAAATCTACAAGCTTAATGTTGAGGCCTAAGAAATACTCCTTTAATGTGTCATTTACTATAAATGCCATCTTTTTGATTGTCTCAATTTCATCTCTTGTAGCAAGCTTAAGGGCGATTGCATGATAAGCATTCATAAGAGGATCGCCAAGCTCGTCGTTTTTATACGAAAATTCAATTGTGGGCTCATCAAATACGATTCCTTCTTCAACGCCAAAACGCTTTGCAAATGAGCCGGCTGAAATATTTCTGATAATAACTTCAAGGGGAACAATGCTTACTCTCTTTACAACTGTTTCCCTGTCGTTTAATTCTTCAACAAAATGTGTGGGCACGCCTTTTTTCTCAAGCACCTGCATGAGCATATTTGTTATTCTGTTGTTGATAGAGCCTTTGCCGACGATTGTGCCCTTCTTTTCGCCGTTAAAAGCTGTAGCGTCGTCTTTATAAGAGACAATATATAAATCCGGATTTTCTGTAGCATAAACCTTTTTTGCTTTTCCTTCGTATAACTGCTCCATTTTGTCCATTTTTGAATTCTCCTTTAAAATTAGTTTTTACTGTACTTGGCTGTAATTTCAGCATTTTTAGCGAGTATTCTTTCCCTGTTAAATTGTCTGTCAGCTTTAAGCTTGTCCGAAAGCTCCTTGTCGGAAATAGCAAGTATCTGTACTGCCAATATTACCGCATTTCCTGCTCCGTTAATGGCTACTGTTGCAACGGGTATACCAGTCGGCATCTGTACAGTTGCAAGAAGAGCATCCAAACCGTCTATGGCGCCTCCCTTAACAGGTATTCCGATAACTGGAAGTGTTGTGTTAGCCGCAACGGCACCGGCAAGATGTGCCGCCATGCCGGCAGCCGCAATTATTACACCGAAACCGTTTTCTTCAGCCTTTTCAGTAAACTCCTTGGCTTCAATCGGTGTTCTGTGTGCCGAAAAAACATGTACCTCATAGGGTACTCCATAGGCATCGAGCTTATCAAATGCCTTGGAAACCACAGGCATATCACTGTCGCTGCCCATAATAATAGCTACCTTTTTCATAGAATCTACCTCCGGAAATTAATGATTAAATGGAAATTATATAAGTTTGGCCGGTTATAATCCTGCTCAAACAAGAAAAGGACAGTCCTATCCCTTGTTCAATGATAGTAACTGCCCAGACGGTCGACAAAAATATACTCTCTGCTCCCCTATGGTTCATCCATACATCCGTCAGTTACAGAGAACTTCTACTCCAGCTTTTATTTTAGCATTTGCCTCAATTTAAGCCAATATGCCCAATAAACAAATTAAACAAGAAGTTTAAACAAAATTTATTGAAATCTTACAAAAACCGCTCTATATAAATGTTTAAACTACTTGAAAAATATAGAATTTAAGATAGTCTGTTTCCGGTACGTTCCAAAGTATGGGATGGTCAGGCGCCTGCTGTCTTGCTTCTATTTGCCTAAGCTCAACACCTGCATCAGCCGCCGCAGAATGTAGCATCTTTCTGAAAAGCTCGTCCTTCATAAAGTGAGAGCATGAACATGTGGAAAGGTATCCGCCCCTCGGAAGAAGCTTCATTGCCTTCATATTTATTTCCTTATAGCCCCTTTCGGCATTTTTAACCGTGGCCGAGCTCTTAGTAAATGCCAGCGGATCAAGAATTATATAGTCGTAGGGACATTTTCCGCTTTCGGCCATTTTAGTCAGCAGCTCAAATACGTCGCAGCATAAGAAATCTATGTTGCTAAAACCGTTCATTTCAGCATTGAGTTTAGTCATTTCAATGGCATCCTTAGACACATCAACAGCAGTAACACTTTCGGCACCGCCTGCAGCGCAGTTAAGCGCAAATGCTCCGGTGTGTGTAAAGCAGTCAAGCACTTTTCTGCCTTTAGCTATCTTTGCTGCGGCCAGTCTGTTATATTTTTGGTCCAGGAAAAAGCCTGTTTTTTGTCCGTTGATGTAGTCAACATTATATTTTATGCTGTTTTCTGTGATTATGGTTTTGCCGTCTGTATCTGCTTTAAGTCCATCATATTCATAGAACGCCTTATATTCCTCAAGGCCTTCCTTTTCACGTATTTTTACATCGTTTCTCTCATACAGTACATCTATAGTTTCGCCCATCTCACGAAGTACATCTATTATTGTTTTGTATATTACATCCTTTATCCTATCTATGCCAAGGCTGAGACACTGGGTGACCAGTACAGTACCAAATCTGTCCACAGTAAGCCCGGGAAACTGATCTGCTTCGCCGAATATAAGTCTGCAGCAGTTAAAATCCTTGCCCATTACTGTCTTTCTGTAATCAATGGCATAACGTATCCTGCGCTCCCAAAATGCCAAATCAAACTTATCATTGGCATTTTTAGAAATAACACGCACTCTAATCTTTGAATTATCGTTTATAAATCCGGTTCCCATATAACGGTTCTTTAGTGAAAATACATCCACAAGCTCACTGTTTTCGTAACTTCCGTCCACTGAAATTATCTCGTCGGCAAATACCCAAGGATGTCCGCCCTTAAGAGCACGAACGGCTTTATCGGTTACTGTTATTTTGGGAAATTTTCTCTCTATCTTCATATTTTTCTTTCTTTACAAATTTATCTAACCATAGAC
>JAJQDF010000181.1 GCA_021202325.1 Clostridiales bacterium
GTGTATCAACCGAATGTAAACTCAAAGAAGGGATAAACCGACATGGGTAAAAGACGGAAGAAAAAATCCGGAAAGTTAATGTTTTTGATTATTTTAATTGCTGCGGCTGCCGGCTTTGCATATCATTATTTTAAACCGGATGATACTGTGTTTTTGCGGGTTGCTGAATATAATCAATATCCGGATTACCCTACGGGCTGCGAAAGCGCTTCCCTTTATATGCTTTTACAATATTATGATGTGGATGTTACAATGGAGGAGATAGTGGAAGAGCTGCCAAAGGGACCGCTTCCCTATGAGGCGGACGGACAGCTATACGGTGCAAATCCCGAGAAAGAATTTGTAGGCGATCCTAAGGATGCCAATTCCTATGGTGTGTTTAATGAGCCAATCAGGGAAACTGCCGAGGTTTTTAAAAGCGGAGCAATCTCTAAGACATCGGCAACGATAGAGGATATAGAGAAGATTATTAAAAGCGGCAATCCTGTTATAGCTTGGTATACGACCAATTTGGAAAGCGGTATAGAGTACAGGAGAGAATGGCTGGACTATGAAACCGGAGAGACGGTTCGCTGGCCGTCTTACGAACATGCAGTTGTGATTTATGGCATTAGTGATGATAATATATTCTATAACGATCCGAACACCGGCACCGGTAATTCTATGAGCAGAGATGTTTTTAAAATTTCGTTCGAGGAAATGGGCGGCAGGATCGTTTATTATGATTAATTGATTCGGAAGTGATAATTATGAGAATAGCAGTACCGTCGCATAACGGCGATATATATAAAAGCTGTTCAAACAGCAGACAGTTTACCATATTTGAGGTGGAGGACGAGAGAGTTGTCAGCGTGGAAAGAAGGTATTCCTTCATAAAGAAGCCTGAGGCCGTTGCCGATCTTCTTGATGAGTATAACGTAAGTGTGCTCATATGCACAGACATAGGCAGCCGCACAAGGAAGGCCATAAGAGAGCACCACATTGAGCTGATACCCGGTGTCGTTGGTGAGGTGAACGATGCCATAGTGAGGTATCTTAGCGGTGAAAAGATTGGCGTTCCCGAATATATGTATACCTGCTTCAATGACGAGGACTAATGCTATAAATGCATAATAAAGGGCTCTTGCCTGTATCGATATTCAAAGGTTAGAACAAAAATAACGCTTGAGACGGTATTTTGCGGCAAGAGTTTTTATATGTTTGTAAATATATTTAAGTTTCTGCATTCTCAACCGTTGAATAGAGATAAACGCCCGCTAATATTATCGCAGCGGCGATTATCTGAAGCAGATTAGGTATTTCTCTGAAGCAGAATATGCCAAGTACCGTGGAAAATACCGGTTCACAAAGCTTTACGGCCGAAACATATCCCGGAGTGAGATATTTAAGCGACCAGCTGACAATGCTGTGACCGAGAAGATTGCAGAACACAGCTAGGCCAAGACCAATGAGAAGCTCTCTTATTCCGTAGCCCCAAATGGGTGTGCCTGTGACAAAGTCCAGTACAAGAAGTGTGGTAAGGCAGGATGTGTAAGCAACAAGGGTGAAGGCTGTGGTGGATATGTTTCTTATCCTTATAAATCTGCCGCTCAGCGTGTAGCTTGCTATGAGCACTGCGGCGCATATGGCAAGGATATTTCCGTATAAGGATGAATTTCCGGAGTTTTCGCCTGCAAAGACGATTAGTATTCCTCCGCATATTGTTATGGCAATGGCAAGTATGCCCTTCTTAGGAATTGTGCCGTGCATTATTAGGCAGAATCCCAAGGCCGCAAATATAACGTCGGTATCCACAAGAAAAGTTGCAGAAGCAATGGAAGAATGCTTGAGTGATTCAAACCAGAACATAAAATGGAAGGCGAAAAATACACCTGCCAATATGCACATACGCAGTTCTTTTTTCTTTAATGTCTTAAGCTCCGGCATAGTCTTTTTAAGGGACAGCGGAACGAGGATAACTACTGTCCAAAACATTCTGTATGTAGCGGCAACCAGCGAAGGAGCGGTGGAATATTTAATTAAAATAGCCGATAGGGATACTCCGAGAACTCCAAGAAAGAGTACTATTTTTACGTTGACTTTGTTCATGATATTACCTCATTTATAGCGGCGGAGCGTGCCGATAAAACAATGTTTTATTGGCAGCGACCATTATCGAAAAGTTCCGAAAGAAACTTTTCCGTTTATATTGGATGAATTTATGTAACTTGATGCCGTCGGAAGTGAATTCCTCCGGCACTGACTGCTTCTGTTAGCGAAACTGAAGCTTTATACAAAATCTAATTTAAACACTTTTCGAGTAACTTGTAAAGATATATATTATCGCTTGAGGAATATATTTCTGAAAGTGTCAAGCAACTAAAACTAGCCGTTGTAAAAGTAAAAATTTCTGCTGGAATTTTTGCTTTTACCGCCGAGAAAATAAGCGGAAAGCCATCAGGATTTCCGCTTAGCCGCTCTGCGGCCTTAATCTCTAAAATCAAATAATTCTTTAGGCTTTATACCAAATACATCACACATTTTAAATAAAAGGTCGAAGGATACCCCGACATTTCCAAGTTCTATAGCACTTATATGGCTTCTTTGTATATCAAGCAATTCTGCCAGCTGCAGTTGTGTCAGTCTAAGTTTCTTCCTATAATATACTACATTTAAACCAAATTTTCGATACTGCTCTTGATATTCTGCTTTCATGTGATATCACCTCATAATTATTCTATGAGCGATAGGACAAAGAATAAACTTGCTGTCAATGTCGTAACGACATTGACAATAGTCGTTTTTCGCATTAAGATATCTATACAAGTACTTAAAGGAAATTTATTATGCCAAGAACTGATAGGAAACAAATATTTGGAAAAAACACCATAGGAGAT
>JAJQDF010000010.1 GCA_021202325.1 Clostridiales bacterium
TTCTTAAGGTTACCTTTAGTAAATAATGATAACATTATATAAAAATGGAAGGAGTGAGCCTATGCGGATTTTGATAGCCGAGGATGATACAAAATTATTGAAGACACTTAAATATATTTTTGAAAGCAACAATTTTTCTGCGGACGGAGTTACAAACGGAGAGGATGCCCTTGAATATGCCCAGTCGGAAGAGTATGACGGACTCATACTTGACATAATGATGCCGGGAATGGACGGAATACAGGTTCTGCAAAAACTGCGCAATATGAATATTACGACACCTGCTCTGTTTTTAACAGCAAGAACAGAGGTGGCACAGCGTGTGGAAGGACTGGATGCAGGTGCTGACGACTATTTGCCTAAGCCCTTTGCGACCTCCGAGCTTTTGGCAAGGACAAGAGCAATGATAAGAAGGAAGGATAACTATACTCCCGACCTTTTAAAATATAATGAGCTGACACTGAACCGTTCCACATATCAGATTAGTTATGATGATAAAACACAGACATTGAGCCGAAAGGAATTTCAGATAATAGAAATGCTCATGCAGAAACCAAATACAATAATCTCAACAGAACAGCTGATAGTGCATATTTGGGGCTAGGATACGGATGTGGACATAAGCGTTGTGTGGGTGCATGTATCAAATCTAAGAAAGAAAATAAGTGCTATCGGAGCCCCGGTTGAGATTAAGTTTATTAGAAACGTGGGCTATGTATTGGGGGAAAAGAAATGATTTATAAGCTGCGCAGAAAGTTTATACAGATAAGTACTATTTCAATAGCAATAGTCTTTTCGGCCGTTTTTCTCATAATATGCATGGCAAGCATTGGACAGCTGAACAGAACGGTGGATACTTTAACGGATGCGATTGCTTCAAACGATGGATTTTTCCCGGAATTCAATGCCGCAAACAGCACGCCCCCTGAAAACAGTTCCTCTTATACCGAGGTTATAACCGAGGAAACCCAGTACAGCACAAGATTTTTTACATTGTGGCTGGATGAAAAGGATCATATCGTAAACTTAAATATGGATTCTATTTTTTCAATATCTGAGGAGCAGGCGCAGGAATATGCTGAAACAGCACTTGCCGAAGAAAGCGAGAGAGGCTGGATATCGGAGTACAGATATAAAGTTTTTGACACGGATAAAGGAAAAGCCATTGTTTTTGTAAACGGAGCAATGAACCGTATGCAGAATAACAGATTTTTGCTAACGGCGCTTGGAGCATTGATTGTGTGCGCCCTGCTTGTCATTGTTCTTATTATTCTTATTTCTAAAAGGGCAGTTCAGCCCATAGCCGAAAGCTATGAAAAGCAAAAGCAGTTTATAACGGATGCCAACCATGAGCTTAAAACGCCGCTTACATTGATATTGTCCAACCTGGATATTGTGGAAGCTGAATGCGGTAAAAACGAATGGCTGGACGACATAAGAAGCGAAGGCGAGCGCATGGGAATGCTTATAAACCAGCTGGTTACACTCACACGAATGGATGAGGACAAGTCTAACCTTACCGTATCGGAATTTGACTTAAGCAATGCTGCAGCGGACAGCGTGTCGGAATTTGTAAATTTGGCGGAAGAGAAACATAAAACATTGACATATGATATCGAGCCGAATATGAGCTATGAGGGCGACGAAGGCCTGATCAGGCGCCTTTTGGCAATACTTCTGGACAATGCTGTCAAGTACTGCGATGAGGGCGGAGAGATAAAAATTTCGGTTTACGAAAAGCGTTACCCTATAATTATCGTTGAAAATACTTATCATGATGTGGATAACATTGAATTGGATAGACTGTTTGACAGGTTCTACCGTGCAGATAAGGCCAGAACATTCAATGGCAGCTTCGGCATAGGCTTGTCTATAGCTAAATCGATAGCCAGAATCCATCAAGGAAATATTTCCGCATATAAAAAGGAAGGAGTTATAGGCTTTAAGGTTGAGCTGAAATAAGCGCAGACTCATTAATCTTTAATGAATAACTTTAGAAATAGTTAAGTCTGATATTTTATACTTTTGCCATAGAGCAAAAACGTACTGCAAGGAGGCTTAGCTATGGACAAAATGTTATGTACAGATAATACGCTTGAATTCCCGACAACATTTCAGGAAATACAGCAGACTCAAATGCTGTACAACTGTGCAATGCGGGAAATATGCACGAAAATAGAAAATTTAAGTCAGGAGTTTGAACTGAACAATTCCAGAAACCCAATCCAGCATTTTAAAAGCAGAATAAAAACACCGTCAAGCATAGGAAACAAAATGAGGCGGAAAAATTTGCCTTTGAACTATGATGTAATGAGAAATGAAATACTTGATATTGCCGGAGTGAGGGTTATCTGTTCATATATTGAGGATATATATTTGATTGCCGATATGATAATGAAGCAGGATAATATAATAACCATTAGAAAAAAAGACTATATTGCTTCACCGAAGCCAAACGGATATAGGAGCCTTCATCTTGTTGTGAAGGTTCCTATTTATTTATCCGGCGAAAAGCAGATGATACCGGTAGAAATACAGATGAGGACTCTGGCCATGGACTTTTGGGCCTGCCTTGACCATCAGTTAAGATATAAATCTTCATTGGATGTGCCAAGCACCATACGGAGCCGTTTGGCTTTTCTTGCTAACAATATGTATGATGCCGATATGGAAATGCAGCAAATATATAAGGAGCTTCAAAACTATAAATTGGAATAACTGATTCACAGATGCCAGTAGGCATGAGAGCCCGATTGCTTCATGCTCTGTGAGCATAATACTATATCTATTGTGAACGCTTTCATCATAACTTAAGGTTCAGTAAAGTTATTATTTAGTCTGTCTTAAGTAAAGT
>JAJQDF010000254.1 GCA_021202325.1 Clostridiales bacterium
AAGACCTTGAGGCTCTGCCTCAAACTCCGGCAGGGATATTATCCCTGCACCCTTCTACGGAAAACTTCGTTTTCCTTATACGCTAATTTCGAGATTTACACAATTTATGTTTGTTGTAACTGTTTATAGTACGATTTTTATGACATATGCCTTACCGGAATCAATTTCCAAATCATTCTTTAGGTTTTCAGAACCTTCTATTCTTACTACCCTTTCCGATCCCTGCTGATTTCCTTCCGTCAGACTTTCAATATTTTTAACAACATCCATTTCAACCGTCAGTTCAAGTTTACACAGTTTGCCTTTTATCAGCGAAATATCTTCTTTCAGGCTATCAGTACTGGTTTCTAAGCTTTTCAAATGTTCATTGCCGTTACCAATTTCTTCGTTAATTCCGCCCAAGTCCTCTTTCATAACATCGGCATCCTTGCGAAGTTCATCAAATTTCAGCTCAAACACGTTGAATCTCGTTCTTTCTTCCTCAATACTCTTTTTCAGAGTCCCTATTTCCGTTTCAACACCGTTTATCCTTGATTCTATCCTATCCAAACGGCCATTCACATCGTTAAACAAATTTCTAACAGTCAAAATGATTTCTTTTGTATCATCAGTCATTTTAATCACCCACTCCGATAAAGATTATACATTGGAGCTAATTCGAAATCAATTGACCGATTAACCAAATCAATTCTTCGTTTAATTTCACAAATCCATCAGCTGTTTAAGAATAAAGTTTCAGCTCTTTTAAGACTTTGAGGCTCTGCCTCAAACTCCGGCAGGGATGTTATCCCTGCACCCGCCTTACACATCATATTTAAGGTTTACATAATTCGAGGCTGTCATCGCCCGAGGAATTCACTTCCGAGGGTGTCAAAAAATTAATATTTGCCAATATAAAAGTAAATGTTTCGATGGTTTTACGGAACATTTGCTTTTATCTCCGCAACAAGCTGAAAGCCATCAGGATTTCAGCTTAAATATCGTTTTTGCACTCTAATATCCTTCCCCGTCAGCCTCAGCAGCTCAAACTCGTCTGTTATCCGGCTCAGCACCCTATCCGAATACTGCTCCTTTATGCCGTCCGGCGTCAGGTTCGTCGAAATGATAGTCGGTCTGCGGTTGGCCATTCTCTCGTTTATTATATTGAAAAACTGCGCGCTGACAAGGCTTGTGCTGAATTCTGTTCCCAGGTCGTCAATTATTAGCAAATCCACGCTCAGCACATCGTCGTAGAACGAACTGTATTCCTCGTCATCACTGCGGTTGAACTGCTCGTCCGACAGCGTTTTGAAAAGTCTGCCTGCCGAAATATAAATGACCGTGTAGCCACTGTTCAGCACCTCTTGGGCAATGCAGTTGCAGAGGAAAGTCTTGCCGAGGCCGGTTTTTCCCATGAGAAGCAAATTTTTATACTGACTGCCGAACCTTTCGGCGAAACGCAGGCATGCGCCGAACACGTCCTTCATGTTTTCGTAGGGGGTAATTCCGTCCCTATCGGCCTCCGTTTTCGAATAGAAATTTATATTAAAGTTTTCAAAACATTCTTCCTCGGAAAGCTCGTTGAGAAGCGCCCTGCCGTATGCCTTCTGAATGAGGTACTGCCTGAAGCAGGAACATTCCTCGCTGCCAATCATGCCGGTATCCTTGCATTTTGGGCATTTATAAACGCTGTCAAAATAGTCTTCCGTTATGCCGAGTTTATCATAAATTTCAGCTTTTTCTTTATTCAGCGTATCAAGCTTGGCTTTAAGCTCCTGCTGAATTTCTTCTTTTTTATCGGGATTTTTAATTATATTTTTCGTAGCCGAAACCCCTGCCGAATTTATTTCCCTATCTATCTCATCAAGCCGGGGATTAGCCTTATAAACCTTATCCCTGATCTGTCGCCTCTTTGCCTCGGAGGCGGATTTTATAGAATCGTAATCCCTTAAAGCCGATCTGTAAATGTCTGTTTTTATACTCATCGCTTACTCCTCCAAATATTTTTTCAAATCCCTGCGTTTAATTCTTTCAAGCTCTTCATAATCCCAATTCCGCTGTTCGTAGTTGAATTTATCCTTTTTTGGAGCTGTCTTTGAAGTCTGTGTTTTCGTTGTCCTGTTTTCGGCGAACTTTTTGTCGGCCTCCTTAGCCTTTTCCACCGTATCAATGCCGTTTTTCTTCCAATTCTCAAATATTTTATCGGCATAGGGGAAAGGATTGCCGTTGGTCACGACCAATGCTGCCTTTTCGCAGCCGTAGAGTATCAAATCCAGGGGCATGGAGCTTGTCCAGTTTTTCATGTATTCCTTCTGCTTGGCAACGGGCTGTTTTCCTCCGATGCCCAGCGCCCTCATTATTCTCATATATACGTCGCTGTAATCCTTAATATGACTAAGCGCCGAAGCCATGTCGTTTACGCCGTCGTCCGCCCAGGATATTGCGACCTTTTCGATGTATCTCATACTTCTGTGGCCGTTTTCGGTGCAGTAGGCCAGCAGTATTTCTATTACCTCCAGGGGCAGCCTGAGCCAGTCGTGGAGGCTGTAGAGGGTTTTTATTTCGGATATCGACAAAAGCTTGCCAAGATAGCTTTCTGCGTTATTCAAAAGTGAGCGGAAGTCCTCATTATGCGTCATGTAGTAGTTTATTTCCTCCGTCGAATAATCCGGTGCCGCAGAAGGTATGTGGTAAGCCGGGGACAGCTTTTTGCGCACTATTTTTTCGCCCTTTTCATCCCAGTAGACTATGGCTTTTTTAACATCGCTTTCGGTCATTTTCAGGCTTTCGGCCATTTCCTCGTCGGTGAAGTCGGTCTTGCCCTCCTGTATGAGCTTTTGGGCGCAGATGTACACCAAAATGT
>JAJQDF010000188.1 GCA_021202325.1 Clostridiales bacterium
TATATAAGGTATTGACGTCGTCGGAAATAAATTCCTCCGACGTTAGCGGTTTTTATAAACAAAAATAAAGTTTGCACAAAATTTAAAATATTAATAGGTCAAGGAAAACGTAGTTTTCCGTATATGGTGTGCACAGACGAAGTCTTGTAAGAGTTTGAGGGTGAAACCCTCAAGGTTTTAATGTTTTAAGCACTTTCCTTTATTATTTCTTTCAGTATTTCCAAATATCGCTCGGCAGTCGGTGTTAAGCTGATGTCCTTTATCTTTATCCATACAAGGCGCATCATATCCAGCGCATCGTCAATGGGGACGGTCTTAATATTGGCATCGCCGTAGCCCTCCGGAATAATTCCGCTGCCGGTAGTTATGGCAAATGTGTTCGCCATCATGTTGTAGCATGAGGCTCTGTCATTTACATAAATTATCTTTTTGAATTTATCAATATTCGGAATAACGGCCTCCTCGGAATAATTGAAGGGCTCGTTGTTTTTCTTAACAAAAGCTATGTAAGGATAATCGAAAAGCTCGCTGACCTTAATGCTTTCTTTGTTGGCCAAAGGATGGTTCACATTGAGGAACACATGGGGCTTTATGCTCATCAAATCCTGATATTCCAAGTCGTGGGACGCAAGGGTTCGGTTCATAAATTTTTCCGTTGTATCCGTAATAAAAATAATTCCTATGTCGCTCTTTCTTTCGGAAACATTCTCAATAACCTTGTCCATTTCGGCTTCCATATAGCTGAAGCTGTATTTTGTCACTTCCTGCTCCTCAATCAGCATGACAAAAGCCTTTGCACAAAAAGGATACCTCTGGGAAGCAACATTAAACGTCGAAAAATCGTCGTTGTTCCTGTTGGCATAGTAGCTCTCAACTATTTTCTGCTGTTCAAGTATCGGCCTGATATGCGCAATAAATTCCTTGCCGTCCTCAGTCACTTCTATTCCTTTGTTGCTGCGCTTGAAAATCTTTATGCCAAGCTCATGCTCCAGCTCCCTGATTGAACTGCTCAGGCTCGACTGCGACAAAAATAATTTCTGCGCCGCCTTGTTTATTGAACCGCAGTTATATATCTCCATTATGTAGTTTAACTGTAAAAATGTCATTCCGATCCGCCCCTATCATCAGTCTAATATCACAGTAACCAGTTATATTATTATAATATTAATTATTTCAAATTTCATTGGATAAAAGTCATAAATAATTATGTAATCTTTCGTGAAACTTCACTACAATTGGTTATACCAAAAAAGCTTAAGCAAATAGTAAGAGTTTCGTTAAAAATACATGGTATAATGAACTTATCAAAATTTGGAGAAGGAGAGATCATTATGAAGAAGGTTTTATCTATCGCTTTAGCAACGGCATTGGCCGTATCTTCTGCCATTCCGGCTTTGGCCGACGATATAACAGTTATTGTAAACGGCGAAAAAATAGAGTTTGACGACCAAACGCCGATAATTAAAAACGACAGAGTTTTGGTTCCCCTCAGGGGCGTGCTTGAAGAAATGGGTATCGAAGTAACCTGGAACGAATTCAGCGAAAGCATATATGCTCAGAGAGGGCTGGCCTATGCTCTTTTCAATGTGGGAAGCAGCACACTCAATACTGATAGCGGTGATATTACGCTCGATGCTGCAACAGAAATCATAAACGACCGCACAATGGTTCCGCTTAGAGCCATAGCCGAGGCCTTTGATGCTGATGTTGAGTGGGACGGCGAAACATACACCGTTACCGTTACCGACAGCAATACGGTTACTTCTGTGGACGAAGAAAGCATAAAAACAGAATACACAGCCGAGGACGGAACATTGCTTTACACCATTGACTGCGTATATCCTCAGCTAAACGGCAGTGTAAATGCAGAAGGCAAATCTGCTATCAATGAAACAATTAAAAACATAATTACAGCAAATCTAGAACCCCTCGAAGCAGAAATAAAAACCGCCGCAGAGGAATGGTACAGCAGTGATAATACATATTTTACGGCACTCTCCATTGAGGGAGACTACAAGGTTACATATTTAACGGACGATATAGTTTCGCTCTACTATGATTTAACCGCTGATTTCCATGGTGTTCACCCTTCGACTATCCGAGAAGGAATTACAATTGATTTAAAAACCGGAGAAGAGCTTGCGCTGTCGGATTTTATAGATGGTGATATAAATACAGCAATAAAGTCGGCCTATGAAAAAGCCACAGCCGAAAATCCCGATTTATTCTTTGAAAACATTATGGACAGCTTTGATGATATTATCGATGAGATAGACTTCTATATCGAAGACGATTCTGTTATGCTTTTTGCTCAGCTTTATGCCGTTGCACCCTATGCCGGTGGATTCATACCTGTAAAGATGGACAGCGAAATTTCTGAGGACAGCTGGTCCGTAGAGCTTACTGCTACCGATGTAACTTCAACAAGTCTTAAACTGTCTTGTACGTTAGTGAACGGCGAAACCAATGTAGAATATGACACCGGCAGCATGTACTGGATTGAGAAAAAGGACGACGATGCTTGGGTTTCAGTTGTCACACTGCATCAGGGAGAAGACTTAGCATGGACATCCGAGGCCTATATAATACCGACCGATGGTTCCGCCGAATGGACTATTAACTGGGAATATTTATATGGTGAGCTCCCCGCCGGAGAGTACCGCATAGGAAAAACAATATATGCCTATAGGGGAGCCGGAGACTATGAAGAAGCGGTATATTATAGCGAATTCGCTATCGCTTAAGCGCTTACGATGAAATCCTTGTAGGATTTCATCGTATTAACGGCGGCAAGGGCAAAAGTTCCTGATGAAACTTTTGCCCTTGCATTGG
>JAJQDF010000189.1:0-677 GCA_021202325.1 Clostridiales bacterium
ACATAGTTATATACTTAGCACATTTATAAGTTTTATTGTCTTAAATTTAGTCTATATTATTATAGCATACTTTTAAGCTTGTCAATCTTCAAACAAATGCTATTCCACAATTCCAAGCACATTTATAAGCATTATCCATACAATACCGTAGTATGCCACAACGGCCACAAGGTCATTCACAGTAGTAATGAGGGGCCCCGAAGCGACCGCCGGATCGACCTTGATCTTTTTGAAAAATATAGGTATGGATGTTCCAACGGCACTGGAAACAACCATGGCAGTTATCAGAGAAACACCGATACAGCCCGAAACCGCAAAAGAAAACAGCGGCGTTCTGGCCTTTGCAAGCATAATATAGGCTCCTACAAATGTAAAAGCCAAAGCCCCAAGAATAACACCATTGGAGAAGCCAACTCTCATTTCTTTAAAAACAAGACTCCTCTGCTGCTTTCCGGTAAGATTTTCATCCATAAGCACGCGAATTGTTACAGCAAGGGACTGGGTTCCTACGTTTCCGGCCATATCCAATATAAGCGACTGGAAACAAACAACCAATGTTATCTGCGATACAACGGACTCGAAAATTCCGACAACTGAAGAAACCAAAAGTCCTAAAAACAACAGCAGTATAAGCCATGGCAAACGTTTTTTTACGCTATCCAAAAATGGCTCATTTA